>JBKKCN010000394.1:0-4779 GCA_046712525.1 Candidatus Rokuibacteriota bacterium | reverse complement strand
CCCCCGTCCCCTCGCACGCGCGGCGCGGTGGCCACGTTTAGGATCGCTTCGCTGGGCCGCGGGCGGCGGCGTTGATTCAGTGGGGGGCGCGTGTTAGAAACGGGCATCCGAGTGGAGGTCGGGCATGGATCTGAATTACTCGCCGGAAGACCGCGCGTTTCGGGACAAGGCCAGGACGTGGCTCGAGGCGAACGTGCCGACGGACGATCTCAAGACGCTCGCGGACCGCAAGGCGTGGCACCGCAAGCTGTACGACGGCGGGTATATCGGTATCCTGTGGCCGCGCGAGTACGGGGGCGGCGGCGGCACGCCCATGCAGCAGGCGATCGTGCAGGACGAGATGGCGCGCATCGGGGCGCCGCCCGCCGCCAACGGCCTCGGCGTCGGCTTCATCGGGCCCACCATCATCGTGCACGGCACCGAGGCGCAGAAGCAGCGATACCTCAAGAAGATCCTCACCGCCGAAGAGATCTGGTGCCAGCTCTACTCCGAGCCCAACGCCGGCTCCGACCTCGCCGGCCTCAAGACGCGCGCGGAGGAGCAGGACGACCACTTCGCCGTCAACGGCCAGAAGATCTGGACCTCCAGCGGCCCCATCGCGGACTGGGGGCTGCTCCTCGCCCGCACGGATCCCAAGAGCGCCAAGCACAAGGGCATCTCGTGCTTCCTGATCAACATGCGGCAACCCGGCGTGGAGGTGCGGCCGCTCAAGCAGATCACCGGCCACTCGCTCTTCTCGGAAGTGTTCATGACCAACGCGCGCGTGGAGACGAGCGACCTCATCGGCAAGCTCAACGAAGGATGGGCGATCGCCCAGACCACGCTTGGCTTCGAGCGTGGCGGTAACTCGCTCGGCCGCGTCACGCGCTACGCGATCGCCTTCAGCCAGCTCGTGAAGGCGGCGAGAACGCTGAAGCGCAACGGCCGGCCGCTCATCGAGGACGGCGCCGTGCGCAGCAAGCTCGGCAAGTTCTACGCCGAGCTTGAAGTGCAGCGCTACGCCGGCCTGCGCGTGCTGTCGGCGCTGAACAAGGGCGAGTCCCCGGGGCCGGCCTCGTCGATCACGAAGCTCTCCTATACGGAGTTCGAGAAGCGGTTCTACGAGACGGCGCTCGAGATCCTCGGGCCGTGGGGACAGCTCATGACCGCGCGCGAGGAGTTCGAGGAGATCGACACCTCCTCCGGCGAGCCCGGCACGTGGGCCACCGCGTACCTGTGGGCGCGCGCGGGCACCATCTACTCCGGCTCTTCCGAGATTCAGAAGAACATCATCGGCGAGCGCGTGCTCGGGCTGCCCAAGGAAGTGCGCGCAGACCGGATCAAGGCCTGACCCCATGGATTTCTCATTTTCCTCCGACCAGACGCTGCTGAAGAACTCCGCGCGCGCGTTCCTCGACGAGCATTGCAAGCCCGCCGCCGTGCGGCTGACGTGGGACGACCCGCGCGGTGAGAGCGAGACGATGTGGAAGGAGATGGCGCAGCTGGGCTGGCTCGGCCTCGCTCTGCCCGAATCCTACGGCGGCAGCGGTCTCGGCATGGTGGAGACGGCGATCCTGCTCGACGAGCTCGGCCGCGCCGCGTGCCCCGGGCCCTTCTGGCCCACCGCGCTGGCGGCGGCCGCCATCGCGGAGGCGGGCACGGAGGCGCAGAAGAAGCGCTGGCTGCCCGGCATCGCCACCGGCGACGCACGCGCCACCATCGCGTTCCTCGACACCGATCTCGACTGGAATCCGGAGGCGGTCGCCACTCGCGCCGACAAGACGCCGGGCGGCTGGGCCCTCACGGGCTTGAAGCGCTACCTGGCCTGGAGCCACGTGGCCAACGTGCTGCTCGTGCCCGCGCGCACGCCGGACGGCCTCACGATGTTCCTCGTGAACCCTTCCGCCTCCGGCATCACGTCGATGCCGGTGGAGACGATGGACCCCGGCACCCGATGGGCGAACGTGAAGCTCGATCGCGTTCCCGTCGCAGGCGACGACGTGCTCGGCACTGCCGGCGCCGCCGGTGCGCTCCTGGACCGCCTGCTGCAGCGCGGCGCCGTCGGTGCGGCCGCCGAGATGCTCGGCGCCTCGCGCCGGTGCCTCCACCTCGCGGTGGAATACGCCAAGGTGCGCGAGCAGTTCGGCCAGCCCATCGGCTCTTTCCAGGCGATCCGCCACAAGTGCGCCGAGATGCTGCTCGAGGTCGAGAACTCCCATTCCGCCGTCTACTACGCGGCGTGGGCGCTCGACGCGGAGGCGGAGGAGGCGCCGCTGGCGGCCTCCATCGCGAAGTCGTATGTCGCGGACGCCTCCAGAACAGTGTGCGGAGAGGCGATCCAGGTGCACGGCGGCATCGGCTTCACGTGGGAGTACGACCTGCACCTCTACTTCAAGCGCGCGAAGGCGCTGGAGGCGCAGTACGGCGACGCCGAGTACCACCGCGAGCTGCTCGTGCGCCGCGTTGGCTAACCAGGGGCCGCCTCTCGACGGCATTCGCGTCGTCGACCTCACCAGCTACATCGCCGGCTCCTACGCGGCGATGATGCTGGCCGATCTCGGCGCCGATGTCATCAAGGTGGAATCGCTCGAGGGCGACTCCTTCCGTGAGCTGCCCGGCTTCTACGGCTGGAACCGCGGCAAGCGCTCCATCGCGCTCAACCTCAAGGAGGCGGCGGGCGTGGAGGTCGTGGAGCGACTGGCGCGGCATGCCGACGTGATCATGGAGAACTGGCGACCCGGAGTGGCGGACCGGCTCGGGGTCGGGCACGAGCGACTGTGCGCGCTCAATCCGCGATTGATCTACTGCTCCATCAGCGCCTTCGGCTCCTCCGGCCCCTACGTGGATCGGCCGGGCTTCGATCCCCTGCTGCAATCCCTCGGAGGCCTCATGGTGCTGCAGGGCTTCACCGGCCCTCCGCAATACCTGCGCACGGCCCCCACCGACTACTTCACCGCCGCGCTGGGCGCGCAGACGATCCTCGCCGCGCTCTTCACGCGCGAACGCACGGGCCGCGGCCAGCGGGTGGAAACGTCGCTGCTGCGAGGCGTGCTCGCGCTCCAGTCCGGCCTTGCCGTCGACTATCCGAGCAAGCCAACGTTCCTGCGCGACAACCCCACGTACCGGCTCTACCAGGGCAGCGACGGGGAATGGTTCTTCGTGGCGTGCGGCAACCAGGCGTTCTGGGGCAAGCTGTGCACCGCGGTCGGGATCGAGCACCTGCGCGACGATCCGCGCTTCGCCTCGTGGATGCTGCGCGTGCAGAACAACACGGACCTGCTGCCGCTCCTCGAGAAGGCGTTCGGCAGTCGCCCGCGCGCCGAGTGGCTCGACGTCCTCGCCGCCCACGACATCCCGGCCGCTCCCGTGAAGTCACTGCTGGAATTCATGGACGACCCCGGCGTCAAGCATCAGGACATGATCCACGAGTACGACCATCCCGAGGTGGGCCGCCTGCGCCTCATGGGCCAGCCCCTCGTCTTCGACGACACACCCACGCGGGATCCCGGGCCACCGCCCACGCTCGGTCAGCACACCGACGACGTCCTGCGCGAAGCCGGCTACGACGCCGCGGCCATCGCCACGCTTCGCGCCACGCGAGTGGCCCGATGACAACGCCGTACCAGACGATCGTCTACGAGGCGGCGGGCGGCATCGCCACCATCACGCTCAGCCGTCCCGACGTCCTCAACGCGATGAACGACGGCATGCGCCGCGAGCTCACGCGATGCTTCGAGGCGCTGGCGGTGGACGACGACGTGCGCGTGATCGTGGTCACGGGGACGGGCGAGCGCGCGTTCTCCGCGGGCGCCGACATCCGCGAGTTCGTGGAGCCGCTGGTGCCTGTGCACTTCCGCGAGGCGCGCCGGCGTGTCGACTTTCGCCAGGCCATGGACCGCTGCGGGCAGCCCATCCTGGCCGCCATCAACGGCTTCGCGCTCGGCGGCGGGCTCGAGCTGGCGCTCGCGTGCGACATCCGCATCGCCGCCTCCAGCGCGACGCTCGGGCTCACCGAGATCAACCTCGCCATCATTCCGGGCGGCGGCGGCACGCAGCGGCTGCCGCGCCTGCTCGGACGGGGCAAGGCGCTGGAGCTGATTCTCACCGGCGCGCGCATCGACGCCGCGGAGGCGCTGCGCATCGGCCTCGTGGAGCGCGTGGTCGAGCCCGGGCAGGCGCTGGCGGCCGCGATGGAGCTGGCGCGCGTCATCGCCGCCAAGGCGCCGGTGGCGCTGCGCTACGCCAAGGAAGCGGTGGTCAAGGGCTTGGAGCTGCCGCTCGCGGACGGCATTCGTCTCGAAGGCGATCTGTCGACCCTGCTGCGCACGACGGACGACCGCGTGGAGGGGGCGAAAGCGTTTCTCGAGAAGCGCGCGCCACGCTGGACGGGGCGGTGACGTTCTCGTATTACGCGCGCCTGTCCCGCGCGCAGCAGGCCGTCTATCGACAGAGCGACGCCGTCACCACCATCCGGCTCGAGCGCGCGCAAGAGCTCCAGCCCCTGGTGAGCGCGCTCGCGGCGGCGCTGGCGACCGAGGACCGCGCGGCCACGCAGCAGGCCTCCGAGCGGCTCGTGCGCGGGCTCACGCACGCGCTCGGCATGCCGGCCGTGCGCGTGGAGGTGCTGGCGGCGCGGCCGCACGCGCGGTGGGGCGAGCTGCACGGCCTCTACACCGCCGAGCGCGGGCGCACGCCGAAGATCCAGCTCTGGATGCGCACCGCGAAGCAGAAGCGCGTGGTCGCCTTCCGTACCTACCTGCGCACGCTGCTGCACGAGGTCGGACATCATATCGACTTCAC
>JBKKCN010000393.1:0-8299 GCA_046712525.1 Candidatus Rokuibacteriota bacterium | reverse complement strand
GCGGACGAGGCCACGATGGTGGCCATCGACCGCCTCGGGTTCAAGCTGCGCCTGCGGGCGGGCGACCGGCTGCACAGCGTACGCATCGCGTTTCCGACCGAGGTGACCACGGCGCGCCGGAGCCGTGAGGTGCTCGTGGCAATGGCCCAGCAGGCGCGGGGCCAAGGGGCGGCCCGCTAACGCGTCACTTCGACCAGCGCGGCCCGGTGAGCTCGATGCGCCACACGGGGCCGTTCACGAACATCGCCCCCTCGAACTTCACGAAGCCGGGGGCGGCGATGTTGGAGATCCAGTAGCGTACGCTCGGTATGTTCTTGCCCATGACCTTGGCCACGATGCCGGTGGCCCAGCCGGGGTCGAATCGGACGAAGTAGCGTGTCGCTTTCCTCGCCTCGTCGCCGACGAAGAACTGGTCTTCGCCCTCGGCGGTGGCGGTGATCTTCAGAAAGCGGGGCGTGGGTGTGAAGGCGACGAGCTGTCCGCCCACCGTCTTGGCGGGGGCGACGTTTCTCAGCAGCAGGCCCAGCATGCCGTTGTATACGTCAGGGGGCAGATCGATCTTGCCCTCCACCGACTCCTGTCCCACCTTGGCCTTGTAGCGGCCCCCGCCGCGCTCGAAGAAGACCTCGCTCGGCTCCGCGAAGGCGGGACCGCGCTGGACCGCGCGATAGCTCAGCAGCGTGAACACCTTCGACTGCGTGAAGACCACCGTCTCGTCGTAGAGCGAGCCGTCCTTGAACCGGAAGACGAGCCGCGACTCCACGCGGTCGCCGCGCTGCGTCTGCGTGAGCTCGCCCGCGGCCACGTCTTGTCCGTCCTTCGTGCGCAAGGCGAGGAAGCCGTGGGTCGCGCCCTCGGGAAAGCGGACGGCGACGACCGCCGCCGCCGCGGGCGTGCTCGTGCCCGTCAGGAGCAGGCACGCGAGGACGGCGGCGCGAAGGCGGCGTCTCATCACGCTCGGGAGCGCTCGCGCAGCATGCGCGCGGCGGCCGCCTCGTTGCGAAGCTTCTCGTACGCCTCGTCGATCGGAATGTCGGCGGCGCTGCCGGGGGCGAAGCCGCAGTCGGGGTTGAGCCACACGCGCTCGCGATCCACGTGGCGCAGCGCCTCGTGCACTCGTGCCGCGATCTCTTCGGGGGAGTCGATCTTGTCGCCCCGGCAGTCCACGCAGCCGAGCCCGATGAGCCGGTCGTCCGGCAGCTCGCGCAGCACCGCGAAGTCTCCCGCCACCGGGATGGTGAACTCCAGGACGTACTGGCGCACGCGCAGCCGCCTCAGGAAGGGCACGATGGGCTCGTAGCCGCCCTCACCGATCCAGCCCTGGCGGCCCTTGTTGCGGCGGCAGAGGTGCACGGCGGTCGTGATGCCATCCACGCCCTCGATGATCTCATTGAGGAGGTCCACGCAGAGCGCGGCTTCCGCGTCGGGGTCTTTGAACTGGGCGCGCACGGCCGGATCGGCGAGCAGGCACAGGTGCGGGTCGTCGAACTGCGCGACCGTGACCCCCGCCGCGCGCACCGCCTGCAGCTCCCGCTTCAAGATCGGCACCAGCGCGCGCATGAATGCCTCCCGCGTGGGGTAGGCCTCGCGCGAGCGTTCGGGGTCCCACATGCGCTGCGCGAGCAGGTACGGGGAGGGCAGGGCCACTTTCGTGGCGCGCGTGGCGTGTGCGACGAGGAAGCGTGCCTCGTCGCCCAGCATGCCGGGGCGCCGGTCCGTCATCGGCCTCACCACCGTGTGCCACGACAGCCCGTCGCGGCTCTCGCGCACGAAGCCGTCCATGATCTCCGCGATGACGCCGATGTAGGAGCGACGGCGCCACTCGCCGTCGGAGACGACGTCGATGCCCGCCGCCTCCTGCAGCGCCACGATGTAGGCGACGGCGGTGTCCATGTGGGCGGCGCGCGTGGGATCGTCCTCCGGCCGGTCGAGCAGCTCGCGCACGAAGGCGGAGCGCGGCATGCTGCCCACGACGGAGGCCGGGAACGCGGGCAGCTTCGTCATGGGCGCCAGCCCGCCTGCGCGAGGTGATAGTCCTCGGTGGTGTCGATCTCGAAGTAGCCCCCCGGCGTCTCCACCGCGGCCATCTCGACGCCCGCCTCCAGCATCGCCTGCAGCAGGTGGATCATGTAGGCCTTGGCGAAGGCGGGTGCGCCGCGGTACGGCGCGCCGTCGTGGCGGCTGCGCTCGCGGTCGTAATGCTCGATGAGCGTGCGCGCCCCGGCAGCGGTGAACTTCGCCACGCCGGTGAACTCCGCGGGCGCCGCCTCCGGCGCAAGGGCGCGGTTGACCTCGACCACGCGGCCGCCCGCGAGGCGGACTTTCTCACCGTCCGACTCCGGGTGCTGGGTGCGCGGCCGGTAGCGCGCGCGCCAGTCGGTGTCGACGAGGAGCGTGATGTCGGCACGGCTGGCCGCCAGGCGCTGGACGGCGTCCGGAGTGTAAAGAATATCCGCGTAGCTCGACACGAAGCCGTCCGCCATCTCCACTCTCGCGTGCATCAATGAGGCCAGGATGTTGTTCGACTCCCACTCGACGTTGTGCACGAAGCGGAAGTGCGGGTAATCGGCGCGCACGCGGTCGATGAGATAGCCCCCGATGAACACCGTGTCCTTGATGCCGGCGCTGCCGAGGGCGTCCAGGCACCAGTCGAGGATGCGCCGGCCGCCGATCTCCGCGTAGCACTTCGGCAGCTCCTCGGTGAGGGGCATCAGCCGCCGGCCGCGCCCGGCGCCGATGATGATCGCCTTCACGCCAGCGCGTCCTCCAGCGCGTGCCCTTCCGCGCCGGGCAGCTTCACGCCGAGCAGACGCGCGGCGGTGGGCCCGAGGTCGAGCATCGACACCTCGCCCAGCCGCACGCCCGCGCGCACGCCGGGGCCCGCCATCACGAAGCCGGCGCCGAGCTTGGCGAGCGCGGGCGAGTGGCCGTGCGCGGCCACGTAGACGGGGGCGGCGGCGGCGTCCTCCGCCGTGGCGTGGCCCGTGAACATGTAGCCGTCGTCGGCGGTGAGGACGAGGTCGCCTTGCATCGAGCGCGGCTCGGGGGCGGGCAGGCCGAGGTCGCGGAACTGCTCGGGTCCGTGTACCTGCACGCCGGAGAGGGCGGCGAAGCGCTCCCGCAGCCGCGCGGACGCCGTCTTCGCGGCGCCGTCGAGAAGATAGATGTAGGCGGCGCCGCCGTTGCCCGCCGCCCACGCGTGCGCGTTCGTCACCGCCCCCCGCGTGGCGACGTCGAGCATCTTCTCCTCGCGCAGGATCTGGTTGAGGTGGTGGTACTCGGTGACGTCGACGAAGCCGTGGTCGCCGAACACCATGAGCGTCGTGCTTTCCGCCCGCCCGAGCTCGTCCAGACTGGCGAGGAGACGGCCGAGGAGCGCGTCCATCTGGATCAGGGCCCAGCGGGACTCGGGCGCCTCCACCCCGTAGTCGTGCTGGTAGGAGTCGAGCGTGAGGAAGTGCAGGAGCATCAGCGTGGGCGGGCGCACGGCGAGGACGTGGCGCGCGGCCTCGAGCGTCATCCAGTCCTGCATCGGGCCCAGCACGTGCCGCGTGCTCCATTCACCGTAGCGCTCCACGGGCAGGCGCTTGCCCGCGAGCTCCGTCCACAAGGGCCGCGACGCGTACTGCTCGAACAGCTCCTGCTCGTAGAATTCCGGGATGTTGTCGGGGATGGCCGTCACGCCGCGCGTCTTGGGCCAGCAGATCGACGCGGTGCGTCCGCCGGCGGCGCGCACGCGGTCCCACAGCGTCTCCGCCGCGATGGGCACGTCGTTGCGGTCGCCGTAATGATCGACGACGCGCTCCGTGGCGCGGTCGTACACGAGGTTGCCCAGAATGCCGTGGCGCGCGGGCGACACGCCGGTGACGATCGACGTGTGGCACGGCCACGTCACGGTGGGAAAGATCGGACGCAGCGAGCGGGCGCGCGCTCCGCGCGCGATGAGAGAGCGCAGGGAAGGCAGCGCGAGCGTGGGATCGTCGATGGCGTCGGCGCGCAGGCCGTCGATGCTCAGCATGATGAGGCCGGCGGACGGTTGCACTCACCACTTGTAGCAGAGTGGCCGCGCCCGTCGCAAGTCCGAGAGGGAATCGTCATGGCGCTGTCGTGCCGCGCGGCCATATAATGCCGCGCGCATGGCGATCGGCTCGCTGCTCGGTCTCGATCTCGGCACACACTCCGCCAAGGGCTGCGCGTTCGATGGGGACGGTCACGTTCTCGCCACCGCCGAGATTCCCTACCGGCACGACGCGCCCGCCCGCGGCGAGGCGGAGATGGATCCCGAGCGCTGGTGGGACGCCACCCGCGAGATCCTGAAATCGCTCACGCGCGCGCCGGCGGTGAGGTCGGTGGAAGCGATCGGCATCACGGGGCAGGCGCCCACGGTCATCCTCGTCGACGACGACGGTCGCGCGCTGCGGCCCGCCATCCTCTGGCTCGACGTGCGGAGTACCACGGAGGCGCGGGAGGTTGCCGTGCACGCCTACTACGGCGGTCCCAAGCTCGCGTGGCTGCGCCGCCACGAGCCCGACATCCTGAGTCGGACGGCCACGATCTTACAGTCCCATAGCTTTCCGGTGATGCGGCTCACGGGCGCACGCGCGACCGATTTTTCGTCCGCGGCATTGTGGGCGCCGCTGTACGACGCCCGCCCGCGCGCGTGGTCGAAGACGGCCTGCGAGCGCGTCGGCATTGCACCCTCGCTGCTGCCCGCGCTGCGTCCGGCACATGCGGTGGCGGGGACGGTGACGGCGTCGGCCGCCCGCGAGACGGGCGTGGCCGAGGGCACGCCGGTGGTCGTGGGCGGTGCCGATTTCGCCGCGTCCACGCTGGCGGCGGGCGTGATCGAGCCCGGCGAGGCCTGCCTGATGCTCGGAACGTCCGGCAACCTCATCGCGCCCCTCGCGGAGCCGGGCTTCGACACGCGTCTCATCAACTCGCATCACGTCGGCTGTGACCGTGCGCTCACGCTGGGCGCCACGCTGTCGGGCGCCGTGCAGGAGTGGTTCCGTCGCGTGGCCGCGCCCGACATGCCGTACGAGACCCTGGACGCGGAGGCGACCGCCGTGCCCGCGGGCGCCGGAGGTCTCACGCTGTTGCCGTATTTACAGGGCGAGCGCACGCCGTACTGGGATGCGGATGCACGCGGCACCTTTCTGGGACTGACGCTCGCGCACGGCCGCGGCCATCTCTACCGTGCGGTGCTGGAAGGCGTGGCGGTGTCGTTCCGCCACTGCGCCGACGTCGTGCGCGACAGCGGGGTGACGCTGCGCGAGGTCATCGTTGTGGACGGCGGCGCCCGGAGTGCGCTGTGGCGGCAGATCATCGCCGACGCGCTCGGCGTGCCACTCTTCTACGTGCCCGATGCCGCCGGCGCGCCCGCGGGCGCCGCCGTGCTCGCCGGCCTCGGCAGCGGCGCCCTCGCCAGCGTGGCGGTGGCGCGGCGCTGGCGCGGCCCCCTCGTGCGCCACACGCCGGAGCCGGCGCGCACCGCGATGTACGAACGCATGCTCGCTCGGCGTACCGAGCTGTACCCCGCGCTGCGGCGGATCGCCTGATGGCGCGGGTGACGATCCTGGGCGCGGGCTTCATGGGCGCGGCACTCACCGTCCCCGCGGCGGACCGCGGTCATACCGTGTCGCTCTGGGGCACGCACCTCGACGACCACCTCATCGCCGCCGTGCGCGGGAGCGCGCCGCATCCCAAGCTCGGGCTGCCGCTCTCGCCGTCCGTGAAGGCGTTTTCCTCGGGCGAGCTCGCCGCCGCGCTTCAGGGCGCGGACCTCGTGATCAACGCCGTGACGTCCGACGGCGCCGTGCCCGTCCTGACGCAGGCGGCGCCCCTCATCGTGCGCGGCACGCCCGTGCTCAGCGTGTCGAAGGGGCTCGCGCGCAGCCGCGGGCGCATCGTGCGGCTCTCCGTCGCCATCGCGGAGGCCACGGGCGTGGCCGTGGTCAGCGTGGCGGGCCCCTCGAAGGCGCTCGAGCTCGCGCGCCGGGTGCCCACCGCGGTGCTCTACGCCTCGCCGCGCGCGGCGGCGCGCGACCAGGCGCGCGCGTGGTTGGCCACGCCCTACTACCGCATCGACGTGAGCACCGATCAGCCCGGAATCGAGATGTGCTCGGCGCTCAAGAACGCGTACGCCATCGCCGTCGGCCTCTGTGACGGCCTTGCCGCCGCGGGCGGCGCCGAGAGCATGTACAACACCAAGTCCGCGCTCTTCACCCAGGCGCTCGTGGAGATGACGCGCCTCACGCGCGGGGTGCGCGCGCGACCGGAGACCGTGCTCGGCCTCGCGGGCGCGGGTGACCTGCACGTCACGGGCATGGCGGGCCGCAATCGTGTGTTCGGCGAGCTGCGAGGGGCAGGGACGAAGACGGCGGACGTGGTGGAGCGGCTGAAGGCGCGCGACGAGCTCACGGAGGGCTATGCCGCGATCCGCTGGTGCTGGAAATTTGCCGCGCAGGCGAAGGTCACCGCCGTGCCCCTCCTGCGTGCCCTCTATCGGATCGTGTACGAGGACAAGGACGTGGAGAGCGAGCTGCGCGCGGCGTGTTTTGGAAAATCCAAAGGAGGATCACGATGAAGCGTTTCTTTGCCGTTCTACTCACCATCGCGCTGCTCGGCAGCGCGGTGCCGGTGTCGGCGCAGCAGCCGATCACGGCGCAATTCTGGTACGCCTTCGGTGGCAAGAACCGGGAAGTGACCGAGGCGCACATCAAGAAGTTCAACGAGTCGCAGAGCAAGTACAAGATCGAGGGCGCCTTCCAGGGCGATTACTTCCAGGCGATGGCGAAGATCCGCGCCGCCTCCATCACCAAGACGGCGCCGCCGATCTTTCACGCCGTCGGTGAGATCCTGCCCCAGCTCTGGCAGGCGGGGCTGCTGGAGAGCATGGAATCCTATGCCAAGGGCCCGAACGGGACCGATCTCGCGGACTTCCTGCCCGGGCAGAGCCAGCACGGCTACTTCGATTATCTCGGCAAGCCGCAGCCGCCCGTCTTCGCGCTGCCCTTCTTCCGCTCCACGCCCATCCTCTACTACAACGCCGACATGCTCGCCGCCAAGGGCGTGAAGCCGCCCGCCACGTGGGACGACCTCCGCGCCGCCGCCGCCAAGCTGAAGGTGGGCGAAGGGAGCGACGTGAAGACGTACGGCTTCGAGGTGCCGGTGGACTGGTGGTTCTGGTACGGCCTGCTCCACCAGGCGGGCGGCTCGCTGCTGTCGCCGGACGGCAAGAAGGCCGCCTTCCGTGAGAAGGGGACGGAGGCGCTGCAGTTCTGGGTGGACATGGTGAACAAGGACAAGACCATGAAGCAGCCGCCCGGGAAGGACTACAGCGCATGGGAAGTCGCCAATACCGATTTCCTGAACGGGCGCGTGGCGATGATCTTCACCTCCACCGCATTCCTGAACTACATCACCGAGAACGCGAAGTTCAAGGTGGGCACGGCCTTCATGCCGTCGAAGGCGAAAGCGGCAGTGCCGACGGGGGGGACGTTCTTCGTGATGCTGAAGGAGGCGCCCGCGCCGCAGAAGGAAGCGGGCTGGGCGTTCATCAAGTGGATGACGGACCCTGCGCAGACCATCTCGCTCTCGAAGGCGACGGGCTACATGCCCATCCGTACCTCGGCCATCAATTCGGCCGAGATGCAGGCGTTCTATCGTGAGAATCCGAATTACAAGGTCGCCCTCGATCAGCTCCAGCACGCGCAGAAGTTTCCCTTCTCGCAGGGGCTCTTCGAGATCCAGCGCGAGGTCATCCAGCCCAACCTCGAGGGCGCCGTGCTGAACGTGCGAAGCGCGGCTGACACGATGGCGACGGCGGAGGCCAAGGCCAACGAGATCCTGAGCAAGTACAAAGACTAGCGTGGCGTCGCGGGCCCGAAGAGACGCCTGGCTGGGCTACGCCCTCGTGGCCCCCTCCATGGTGCTCTTCGGGCTCGTGTACGTGTACCCCGTTCTCTACTCGGCGTACGTCAGTCTCTTCTCATGGGACCTGATGACGCCCAAGCGCTACGTCGGCTTTGAGAACTATCGCGAGCTGTGGTCCGCGGAGTTCTGGGAAGTGATCGCCAACACCGCGAAGTACTCGGCGGGGGTCGTGGTGCTCGCCATGGGGCTCGGCCTCGTCCTGGCGCTGGCGTTGAACCATCGCGGGCGGCTGAGCGCGCTGCTGCAAGCGTGCATCTTCACGTCCTACATCGTGTCGTGGGTGGCGGTGTCGCTGCTCTGGGTGTGGATGCTCGATCCCCAGTACGGCCTCGTCACGTTCCTGCGGCGCTCGGTGGGCCTGCCC
>JBKKCN010000392.1:0-8778 GCA_046712525.1 Candidatus Rokuibacteriota bacterium | reverse complement strand
CCAAGAGCATGCCACAGCCCTATGCTCGGCCGCATGGACACGACGCACGACCTGGCCTCGCTGCGTCGCGCCGCGCGTCTCGCCGGCTTCGACTGGACCGACGCCGAGCTGGAGGCGATCCTTCCCGCCGTGGAAAGCACCCGCGCGCTGCTGGCCGCGCTCGAGGCGCTGCCCCTGGACGGTGTGGAAGCCGCCACGCGCTATACGGCGATCTGACGTGGCCGATCTCGCCTTCACGTCGATGACGGATCTCGCGCGCATGATCGCCACCAAGGCGGTGTCGCCGGTGGAGGTCGTGCGCGAGCACCTCGATCGCATCGCCCGCTTCGAAAGCCTGCGCGCCTACATCACCGTGTGCGGGGAGGCCGCGCTCGAGGCCGCGCGCGCGGCGGAGACGGCGATCACGGCGGGCGGGCCTCTGGCGCCGCTGCATGGCGTGCCCATCGCGCTCAAGGATCTCTTCGACGTGGGCGGCGTGCGCACCACCGGCGGATCGCTCATCCTCAAGGACCACGTGCCGGCCGACGACGCCACCGTCGTGCGCCGCCTGCGCGCAGCGGGCGCCATCGTGCTCGGCAAGCTCAACATGCACGAGTTCGCGTACGGGCCCGAAGGCCTGAATTTCCACTACGGGCACGCGCGCAACCCGTGGGACGCGGCCTCGGAGCGGATCGCGGGCGGCTCCTCGTCGGGCTCGGGGGTGGCGGTGGCGGCGGGCCTGGCCGCAGGCGCCCTCGGCAGCGACACGGGCGGCTCCATTCGTATTCCTGCCTCGCTGTGCGGCATCACGGGCCTCAAGCCGACGTATGGCCGTGTGAGCCGGGCGGGGGCGTTGCCGCTGTCGTGGTCGATGGACCATGTCGGGCCCATGACTCGCAGCGCCGCCGACTGCGCGCTGATGCTGCGCGCGATGGCCGGCTACGACGCCGCCGATCCCACCACGAGCGTGCTGCCCGTGCCCGACTACGCGGCGGCACTCAGCGGCGAGGTGAAGGGGTTGCGCGTCGGGTTGCTGCGCGACTTCTTCCTCGACAGCGCCGCCTCCGAGGTGAAAGCGGCCGTGGAGCAGGCCGCCCACACGCTCGCGAGGGCGGGCGCGGTCGTCGATGAGGTGAGCCTGCCCCTCATGCCTCACGTGGCGGCGGCCTCCTTCGCCGTCGTCGCCTCGGAAGCACTCGCCTACCACGCCGCAAATCTACGGACGCGGGCCGCGGAGTATCAGCCGGACGTGCGGGAGCGGCTGATGATGGGCATCTTCGTGAGCGGCTTGCACTACGTGCGCGCGCAGCAGGTGCGGGTCCTCGCGCGCGCCGAAGTGGACGGGGCTCTCGCGCGGCGCGACGTGCTGCTGGCGCCGTCGACGCCCATCGCGGCCACGCTGATCGGCGAGCGCCACGCGCTCATCGGCGACACGGCCGCCGACGTGCGCGCCTCGCTCGTCCGTTACACGCGGGTCTTCAACCTGTCCGGCCATCCCGCCTGTTCGCTGCCGTGCGGCTTCACGCAGGGCGGGCTGCCCATCGGCATGCAGGTGGTGGGGCGGCCGTTCGATGAAGCCACCGTGCTGCGCGCCGCCGACGCCTACCAGCGCCTGACCGACTTCCACACTCGGCGCGCTGTGCTAGCATGACCGGCCGGCGGAAAGACTCGATGGAGGAATCGATGACGGAACCGAAGCTGGACGATCGCCTCGCCGCCCTCGAGACACGGCTGGGGCGATTGGAAGCGCTGCTGGGCGCGTGGGGCGACAAGCTCGACCGCTCGACGGGAAGTCTCGGCGAGGTCAAGGCGAGCGATCTCAAGGCGAGTGATCTCAAGGCGAATATCCAGGCTTGGGTGACCGACTACGTGTCGTTGCGCCTGCAGCAGCTCGTGCCCGAGACGTGCGAGCACCCGGAGCGCGAGGAAGCGGTGGCGGTGGCCGACGGCCCCGTGCTGCCCGGCACGCGCATCCGCTGCACGGACGAGGTCATCCACCGCCTCGGCCGCATTCCGATCCCGTTCGTGCGCCAGATGGTGGCCCAGAAAGTGGCGGAGACGGCGCTCGCCGAGAACGTAGGCGTGGTCGACGTCACCTTCTTCGAGCGCTCCGCGACCTTCTGACAGTGCAAGCTCTCGGGGGAGGATCTCTCGAGCTTCCAGCACTGGCAGGAGCACCTGGTGGCGGGGCCCCGGCTGTAGCGATGTGAGTGACGACGATCCGGTCCGGGTCCCCATCGAGGACTCGCTGGATCTGCATTCGTTTCAGCCGCGGGACATTCCCTCCGTGGTCGACGAGTATCTGCAGGCGGCCCACGCGCGTGGCTTTACCGAGGTGCGGCTGATCCACGGGCGCGGGATCGGCGTGCAGCGGCGCATCGTGCAGTCACTGCTCGCCAACCATCCGCTCGTGGCCGCCTTCGCTGACGCGCCCGAAGATCGCGGTGGCCGGGGGGCCACCATCGTGCGCCTCGCGCGAGCTTAGTCCTTCTCAGCGCGTATGAGGATCAGGTGGCCGGCGGACGAGCCCGCGGCGGCGATCGTTTCTTCTTGCATCACGGTGAGGCCGGCGGCGCGCAGGAAGGCGTGCCATTCGGGGCGGCGGTAGGTGCCGGGGGCTCGTGCGGCGGTGGCGTCGTCGTCGGGGGCGAGCGGCTCCGCGAGCAGGAACGATCCGCCGGGCGCGAGCACGCGCTGGATCTCGCGAACAGCGAGGGCGGCGTGCGGGAAACGGTGGGCGGCGAGGTGGCAGGTCACGAGATCGAAGGCTCCGTTGTCGAAGGGGAGCGCTCCCACCTCGCCCGCCACGAGGCGGACATCGGAGGCGGCGCCGCCCACGGTGATGGTGAGCGGCGTGTGGCCGTCGCCGGCCACGGCGAGCGCGCGACGCGGCGCCCGCACCCGCCCCCACGCGGCGAGGCGCGCGAGGCCCTCGTCGCCGCGGAGGCCGGCCTCGCTCACCCCTTCTTGCCGCGCTCGGCGAGGTGGCGGAAGAGAAAGTCGGTGTCGACGGGGCTGAGATCGAAACGAAGGGACGCTTCGTCCACGAGCTTCACCCTGTCCGCCTTGGGGTTGTCCACGAGGTGGTCGTCGATCCACTTCACGGCTTGCTTGAGGGGGGCTTCGCCCGCGCTCACTGGTGCTCGCGCTCGAATTTCGTCTTCCACTCCTTGTTGAGGTCCTCGACGCCGGGAATCACCTTGATGGTGCTCCACGTGGCGCGGGCGGCGCCGCGCATCGCGTACATGAGGGTCTCGCTGAGCTCGTCGTCCGAAGCGCCCGCTTGCTTCGCAGCCGCGAAGCGTCCGGGCACTCAGGAGGTGCAGCCGGCGGCCGCCATCGCCGCCAGCGCCACCAGCGATATCGTCTTCGGATCGAGGGCGCCCTCGCGATAGAAAAGTCCCGCGAACTCCTTCATTTCCTTCGCCATGTGATGACCTCCAGGGATGAGATGACTGCCGCCGTAGTATACTTGGCTGCGACGCGCGCTTTTGCAAGGGCTCCGCACCTTGGTTAGTATGAGCCCCGTGACGACCCGCGCACGGGCGTGACACGACACGGAGGCACCCAGGCCACTGCCACGCTGTGGTGCGCGCCCCGCGACAACGCATCTCCGGCTATTTTAGTATCGTGTGTGTCGTGTGCTCACAGCCCGATGATCCTGGCGAGACTCCTACCGGCCTGCCGCGTCTTGTCGACGCTGCCGTGGCGGCGGTCGGGCTCGTGGTTGCGGCGCCCCTCCTCGCCGTCATCGCCGCCGCCGTACGCCTCACCTCGCCCGGACCGGTCCTGTTCCGACAGCACCGCGTCGGCCGTGGCGGACAGCCGTTCGAGATCTTCAAGTTCCGCACGATGACCGTGGCCAACCACGGCGCGTCGTTCACGGCGCGAGACGACAAGCGCGTCACCCCGGTCGGAAAGCTCCTGCGGCTCTCGAAGCTCGACGAGCTACCGGAGCTCTGGAACGTACTGAAGGGCGAGATGTCACTTGTGGGCCCGCGTCCCGACGTGCCGAGCTACGTCGATGTCGACGATCCCCTCTGGCGTGAGGTTCTGAGAGCGCGGCCGGGTCTCACCGATCCCATTGCGATCACCCTTCGCGACGAAGAGGCCGTTCTCGCGGCCGTGCCCACCGATCGTGAAGCGTTCTATCGGCGCGTGCTGCAGCCGTACAAGCTTCTGGGCAGCCGCGACTATCTGCGCCGGCGTACGTGGCGGAGCGACCTCGGCATTCTGGCGCGAACGGTCATCGCGGTCGTATCGCCCGCACGCGAGGCTCCGCCTTCGCCCGCGGAGATCGCTGACCACGTCGCCGCGTATCGCGACCGACATGACTGACGGCCCTCCCATCGAACGCGGGAGCGAGAAGGATGTGGACGCCATCCTCGATCTGATCAATCACGTTCAGCCGCACGTGCCGTGGGACTGTGATCACCTCGTGTGGCAGTTTTTCGCGCCGCCCGCCGGACCCGCCAGGCTGTACGTCATCCGCGACGGCGCGGCGATCGTGTCCCTGTACGTCGCGGTCCCGAAGCGGTTCCGTGCTGGCAACGAGGTGACGCGCGCATGGATGGTGCAGGACGTGCTGACCCGTCCCGACTTCCGTGGCCGGGGTTTTCTGCAGCGGCTGGGCAAGGCGTGTTTCGACGAGATCGCCGCCGCTGGCGACTCGGGCTACACGTTTCCGAACAAGCTCTCGGAGGGCAGCTTCCGGCGGGCGGGCTGGACCGACCATGGCCTCGTCCCGCGCCGGAGCGTCGGCTTCGAGACCTTTCGCGCGTCCGCCGTTGCGCGCTGCGTGCCGACCGAACGCTTGTCGGCGAGCGCCGTGGACGCGTGGGTAGCGTGCGGCCTCTCGCGCGGTGCTGAACGCGACGACGCCTTCCTGGCCTGGCGCTACGCGCGTCCGCGGACGCGCTACGAGCGTTTTCTCATCGAGGACGTCGGCTATCTCGTGCTCAAACGCTATAGCGAGGGTGCGCACACGACGGTGCACGTCTGCGATCTCGTCGTGCGTGCCGACGCCCGAGAGCGAGTGCCTGCCGCGCTCGGCTTCGTCCGCGCGTTCGCTGAACAGGCGGGCGCCGACAAGGTCACCTCGTGGCTCCCGGCGGATCACGCGTACGCCGGCGCGTTCGACGCCGCGGGCCTCGGGCCCGAAGGGCACGATCGCTACATGTTCGTGCTCGGCGCGGGCGATGCTCCCGGCTGGCACCTCACCCAGGGGGATAGCGATGTCTACTGAGGCCAAGCGCGCACTGGTGCTGGTCGCGCACGCCGACGACGAGACGCTCGGCGCGGGCGGCACGATCGTGAAGTTGGTGCGCGCGGGCTGGCACGTCGACGTCGTCATCGTGGCCGACGGGATCGTGCGCGGGCGCGGCTGCGAGCAGGACAACCGCGGCGACGCCGAACGCGCATGCGCCGTCCTCGGTATTGGCCGCCCGCGATTCATGGGTTTCGCCGACCAGAAGTTCGACGCGGTCCCGATGGCGGACCTCGCGGGCGCCGTGGGTGCGCTGGGGCTGCAGCCCGACCTCATCCTCACGCACGTCGACACCGATCTCAACCGCGACCATCGTCTGGTCTGCGAGGTGGCGAAGATCATCGGCCGCCCGCGGGGTCGCCCGGTCTCGATCCTCGGATGCGAGATCCCGAGCACCACGTTCTGGAACGGGACGCCGTTCGCCGCGAACTACTTCGTCGACATCTCGGCCGAGCTCGATCTCAAGATCGAAGCGTTCGCGAAGTACGAGAACGAGATCCAGCCCTATCCGCACCCGTGGTCGCGCGACGCGCTGCGTCTGCTGGCGCAATACCACGGCATGCAATCGGGCTTCGCGTTCGCCGAAGCGTTCCACGTCATCCGGGGGTACCAGGGCCGGATGCCCTAGTGTGTCCGGACTCGTAATAGTGGTGAGGCGGCGCCATTATACCGGCACACCGAGCGAGCCGAGAGGAGGCCCGGCATCCGCGTTGCAGGGATTCGTCTTCATGCGCGGAGACTCGGGCGCGACGCTGTCCCCCCGTGGTTCGCCACGGCGCAGATGCCCGTGCGGTCAGTTTTCAACGGTCCCGCCGTCGCCGACCTCGGCGGCGACGCCGACGACAGACGCCGCCTCGCGTCCTGAGCGGGGCCCTAGCCTACGCCGGCCCGTGGCACGATAGCACCCCAGCGTGGTATGACTGTACGCCATCCTTCCGTTCGTCGACCCCGCGTCTGGTCACCCCCTGCATCGTCGTGGTGACACGCTGGTGATCGGTGACGACGTGCGGGTCCCCGTCCTGCACGACGTCCCGCGATTCGTGCCCAATAACAATTACGCCGCTGCCTTCGGACTGCAATGGGAACTGCACACGCGCACGCAGTTGGACAGCGCAACTGGCAGGACGATCTCACGGGATCGCCTCGAGCGCTGTCTCGGCATGCCGGTGGAGGCGACTCGGGGTCTCTCCGTGCTCGAGGCCGGCTGTGGGGCCGGGCGCTTCACTGAACTCCTGGTCAAGGCCGGCGCCCTCGTTCATGCGATCGATCTGAGCGCAGCTGTCGACGCCAACCGTCGCACCATCGGGACCGTCGACAACTATGTCGTCGCGCAGGCCGATCTGCGGCGCCCGCCCTTCCCACGCGCGTCCTTCGACCTCGTGGTCTGCTTTGGGGGTGTTGCAGCACACACCCTCACCCGAAGGGAGTCTTGCCGCCCTCTGGTCTATGGTCCGACCGGGAGGGTTGCTCGTGGTCGACCATTACACGTGGTCGCTGTCGCGGGTCACCAAACTGGCGCCGCTCTTCCGGCTCGTCCTAGTTCGCTTGGCGCCCGCCCGCGCTTACCGGATCACCGCGGCCCTAGTACGCGCACTCTTCCCCGTGCACTACGCCGTCCGCAACGTCCGCATCGCCCAGATCCTGCTGAGCCGGGTGTCGCCCTGCCTCGTCTACTTCGACACGTCGCCGCAACTGACCCATGCCCAGCACTACGATCTGACGCTGCTGGATACCTTCGATTCACTCACTGACGCCTTCAAGCACCTGCGTACGCTTGGCCAGATACGGCGCCGGCTCGAGGCCCTCGGCGCCGAAAGCGTGGACGTCTGGCGCGGCGGCAACGGCGTGGAGGCACGCGCTCGTAAGGCGGTAGTGTCAAACTAATTAACGAAGACAGTACCGGCCCCTCGATCCAGCCAGGTCGCCTGCCGTCCGTCGCGTTCCTGGAATTGGCCTGTGCGCCACCTTGCCAATTGGCACTTGACCGCGCCAGGTATACGCGCAAAATGGCTGGGCGAGGACACCAGTGAACATTCCCCTCCATCGCGACAAGGCGGTGCCGCTGGCGCGGCAGATCCAGGCGCACCTGGAGCGCCTCATCAGCGAGCGCCTGCTCGGCCCCGGCGTCAAGCTGCCCGCCACCCGCGAGCTGGCCGTGTCGCTCGGCGTCAACCGGGCCACCGTCGCTCTCGCCTACGAGGAGCTGGTGGCCGCGGGGTGGGCGCGCGCCCATGTGGGCCAGGGCACGTTCGTGGCCGAGCGCGGCGCGAACGGCAACGGTGGCGGGAGCGCGCAGGCCTCCACGAGCGGCGGCTCCGACAGCCACGCCCGCCCCGACCGCGTGCACACGCCGGGCAATCCTGCGATCCCGTGGCGGCAGCTCCTCTCGCGCAGCGCGCGCATCATCGATGCCGAACAGCGCGCGAGTCCGCCGGTGGGGGGGGACAATGTCATCTCCTTCGCCGGGGGCATGCCGGACAGCGGTCTCTTTCCCACCGACGCCTTTCGTCGAGTGCTCAACGATGTCATCCGGGACGAGGGCGACGTGCTCCTGCAGTATTACCCGGTGGGCGGGTACCCGCCGCTGCGTCGGTATCTGTCGTCCTACCTGCTGCGGTTTGGAATCGAAGCGCGGCCGGAGGAGATCCTCATCGTGAACGGCTCCCAGCAGGGCTTCGACCTCATCGCGCGCACGCTCGTCGATCCCGGCGACGTGGTCGCCATCGAGCAGCCGACGTACCCGCGCGCGATGCAGGTCTTCCGTGCCTTCGGCGCCCGCCTGCTCGCGGTGGAGCGTGATGCGGCGGGCCCCCGTCCCGACGCCTTCGAGCGGCTGCTGGAGCGCCACGCGCCCAAGCTGTTCTACTGTCAGCCGAGTGCCCACAACCCCACCGGCCTCACGATGGGCCTCGACACGGGCCGTCGGCTCCTCGCCGCCGCCGCTCGCCACCAGGTGCCGATCGTCGAGGACGGCTTCGACGGCAGCCTTTATTACGGCGCGCGGCCGGCGGGACCCTTGAAGGCCTTCGATCGCGACGGGGTCGTCATTTATATAGGCACCTTCTCGAAGATCCTCTTTCCCGGTCTGCGTCTGGGCTGGCTCGTGGCGCCCGCCGGCCTCGCGGAACGGCTGCAGGCGGCCAAGCAGCTCGCCGACCTGCACACGAGCGCGCTCATCCAGGCCGCGGTCCATCGCTTTTGCGAGCGCAAGCTGCTCGACCGGCATCTCACGCGCGTGGCGGCGGAGTATGGCCGTCGCCGCACACTGCTGTTGAATGCGCTGCGGCGGCGGATGCCGGAGGGCGTGGAGTGGACGGAGCCGCAGGGCGGCTTCTCGCTGCTGCTCACGCTGCCTGTTGGATATGATGCGGCGGCGTTACTGCCGAAGGCGATCGAGCGCGGTGTCGCGTTCACGCCGGGGGCGGTGTTCTTCATGGATGGCGCGGGGGAGCGGACGCTGCGCCTGTCGTTCTCTTCGGTACCTGCCGCCCGGATCGACGACGGTATCCGGCGGCTCGCGGATCTCATCAGGG
>JBKKCN010000391.1:0-2518 GCA_046712525.1 Candidatus Rokuibacteriota bacterium | reverse complement strand
GCCTCCACGGAATCCGGGCGCTCGGTGACAGCCACGCAGCGATGTCCCAGGTGCACGACGTCCGGAGGCAGCGCGCCCGACAGCACGCCGAGGAGGTCGGGGCGATAGACGTGATAGTAGGGCGCGCCGAAGGTCCGCTCGCAGAGATCGCCGAGCGGCTGGCGCAGGAGCACGCGGCCGTCGTCCCAGCGCCGGTGCTCGATCGCCTCCGGCCGCGATCCCACGCGCGCGAGCGTTTCGCCGAGCCCGAGGCGGCCGAGGATGCGCGTGGCGTTGGGGCTGAGCTGGATGCCGGCGCCCACCTCGTGTAGCTCCGCGGCCTGCTCGTACACGTGGGCATCGACGCCGGCCTGCCGCAGCGCGATGGCGGCGGTGAGGCCACCGATGCCGGCGCCGACGATCAGGGCCCGCATCGAACGTCCGGAATGGCCATGTTGGTGCGCCATTCTATCCGAGGCGCGACGTTGTGGCTTGCGTGCGCACGCCGCGGATGGTCATGCCGCTATCGACACGCGATCGCCTGCGCCGGGCGCTGTCCGCGCTGGTTGCGGGCGGTCGGTGCGGAGTCCTGACCATTGTGCGTCCCGCGTATACTGCGAACGAATGGACTCCGCGCCCGTCAACGTCCTCGTCACGATGCGTTTTACCGAGGGACAGCTCAGCCGGCTGCGCGAGGTGTCGCCCCGCCTGCGCGTGACGTGCGAGAAAGCCGACAGCGCCGACTACGCGCACACGGACGTCCTGTATACGGGGGCGCCACCGCGCGATCTCGCGCGCGCGCCGAACCTCAAGTGGGTGCAGGTGCACATGGCGGGCGTGAACGGGCTTCACGACCACCCGCTCTACACGGACACCGCCATCCCGCTCGTGACGGCGAGCGGCGTGCACGCGGCGACCATCGCGGAGTACGCGATCACGATGCTGCTGGCGCTCGCGCATCGCGTGCCACGCATGGTGGAGTGGCAGGCCAAGGGCGAGTGGCCACCCGACAAGGAGCGCTGGCCGCTCTTCGTGCCCACCGAGGTGCGCGGCGCCACCCTCGGCGTCATCGGCTACGGCAGCATCGGCCGCGAGCTGGCGCGCATGGCGAAGACCGCGTTCGCGATGCGAGTCCTCGCGCTCAAGCGCGATCCGCAGCAGCGAGCGGACACGGGCTACTGGCTGCCGGGCACGGGCGACCCCGAGGGCGTCCTGCCGGAAGAGTGGTTCGGCCCCGCCCAGCTGGAGGCGATGCTGGCCCGGTCGGATGTGGTGGTGATGTGCGCGCCTCTCACGCCCGACACGCAGCAGATGATCGGCGAGAGACAGCTTCGCGCGATGAGGCCGTCCGCCTATTTCATCAACGTGGGACGGGGCGCCACCGTCGACGAAGACGCCCTCGCCCGCGCGCTCGCGGAGGGCCGCATCGCGGGCGCCGCCATCGACGTCTTCGCACAGGAGCCGCCGCCGGCGGGCCATCCTTTCTATGGCCTCGACAACGTGATCGTGTCGCCGCACGTGTCCGGGTTCCTGTCCAGCTACGACGACAAGTGCGCGGCGCTCTTCGCCGACAATCTCCGCCGCTACCTGGAGGGCGCGTCGCTCCTGAACCTGGTCGATCGCGCGCGCGGGTACTAGCCGGATCACTGATGGACGACGAGGACGGCGACTATCGCGCCTACGAGTGCGCCTTCTGCGGTGAGGAGAACGAGCTCGCCGTCGATGCGGGGTGGGGCCGCCGGGTCACGCTCACGGAAGACTGCCGGGTGTGCTGCCGTCCCAATCTGCTCACGATCGCCGTCGACAGCGACGGCGCCGTGACGCTCGACGTGAGCCAGGAGTACGAGGCCTGAGGGCGGGCGTCAGGGGCGGCGCGTGAGATCCACGAGGAGGGCGGCGTGGTCGCTCAGTCGATCGCGACGGCCGCGGGAGGCGATGCCGCCCCACACGTAGCGGGCGTCCCCGAGGTGCGGCAGCAGCGCGCGGTTCACGAACGCCTGGTCGATGCGAAAGCCGTTGCGGCCGTTCGGCGAGTACCACGTGTAGGCGCGCGCCTCCGGGCTGAGGTGACGGAAGGCGTCGAGCCAGCCGCACCCGGCGAGGCCGTCGATCCACCCTTCCTCGCGCGCGCTGAAGGCGGGCGCTTCCTCGTCGATGCCCCGCCGTCCGGAATTCGTATCGCCCACGAAGAGCGCGGGGCCGCGCCGCCATCGCTGCGCGCACGCCAGCACCGCGTCGAGGAAGGGGTACTTCCGCCCGCTCACGCGATTGGGCACGTGCATCATGCCGACGACGAGCGGGACGGGTGCCTCCACCGCCGCCACCAGCCAGCGGCTGGGCTCGGCCGGGTCCGCGGACAGGCGCACACGGCGCACCGGCCAGCGCGCGGCGACGAGAAGCGCGTTCACGCCCGGCCGTCGCGGATCCGCGGTCGTGCGCTGGTGGCGGAGGCCGTGCGCGGCGAGGGTGGCCGCGGGCTCGCAGCTCGGCCCCGTGGCGCGGCACTCCGAGAGCCCGACGCCGTCGGGCGCCCACCGCG
>JBKKCN010000390.1:0-3472 GCA_046712525.1 Candidatus Rokuibacteriota bacterium | reverse complement strand
GTTGTCGACCCTCGAGCTCCAAGAGGTGGTGCAAAAAGAGTTGCTCGAAAATCCTCTTCTGGAGGAAATGGCGCCCGAGACGAGCGATGCCCCCGACGGCCAGACGGCGCCCGACGTGCCGACGGTGGCGGCGGCGGAGCCGCTGGCGGCGGAGCCTCCCCCGAGCGAGCGGACGACGGACGACCTGCCCTTCGACCTCAACGCCGTCATGTTCGACGACCACGAGGAGCGCTCGCTGGTGGCGCAGGAGGACCGCGAGGACCTGCCCTTCGAGAACATGGTGCGCTCGGTGTCGTCGCTCTCGGATCATCTCGACGAGCAGCTGCGCTTCGGCACCGAGGATCCTGTCCTCCGCAAGATCGGCAACGAGATCATCGGCAACATCGACGAGGACGGCTACCTGCGCGCCGACCTCACCGAGATCGCGACGCGCTGCTCGGTGACCGTGGAGGAGGCGCAGCGTGCGCTCACCCTCGTGCAGGGCTTCGATCCGCCCGGCGTGGCCGCGCGCAACATCCAGGAATGCCTGCTCATCCAGCTCAAGGTCGATCCCAACCCCGATCCGGTGTCCCTGGAGATCGTCCAGGACCACTTCGAGGATCTCAGCCGCCGCCGCTATCCCGACATTGCGCGCGCGCTCAAGCTGCCCCTCGACCGGGTGATGGAGTCGGTGGAAGAGATCATGGGCCTCGAGCCCAAGCCGGGCCGGCGCTTCGGCGGCGCCGATTCGCGCTACATCGTGCCCGACGTGGTCGTGCACAAGATGGGCAACGACTACGTGGTGGTGCTGAACGAGGACGGTATCCCGCGCCTGCGCGTGAACTCGCTCTATCGGTCGCTGCTCCGCTCCTCGGGCGACGAGGCGCGCCAGTACGTCGAGCAGAAGCTGCGCTCGGCGGTGTGGCTCATCAAATCCGTGGACCAGCGGCAGCGCACGCTGCGCCGGGTCACACAGTCCATCGTGAAGTTCCAGAAGGAGTTCCTCGACAAGGGCCTGCCCTACCTGCGTCCCCTGTCGCTGCGTGACGTGGGCGAGGACATCGGCATGCACGAATCCACCATCAGCCGTGTCACCACCAACAAGTACGTGGAGACGCCGCAGGGGCTCTTCGAGCTGAAGTACTTCTTCCACAGCGGCATCGCCTCCGGCGACGGCGAGATGGTGTCGTCGGTGTCGGTGAAGAAGATGATTCAGGATCTCCTCGCCAACGAGGATCCCTCCAAGCCGCTCTCCGACCAGGAGGTGGCGCTCATCCTCAAGGGGCGCGCGCTCACCATCGCGCGCCGGACGGTGGCGAAGTACCGGGAGGAGCTCGGCATCCTGCCCTCCCACCAGCGCCGGCTGGCGCCCCGGCGGCGGTGAGGCGCTAGCCGGGCCCTCCGGCACCATGCCGTCGCCCGTCTCCTTCGTCGTCATCACCGGCCTCAGCGGGGCAGGGAAGAGCTACGCCATCAAGTGCTTCGAGGACATGGGCTTCTTCTGCGTGGACAACCTGCCCACCACCCTCATGCCCACCTTCGCCGACCTCATCGCGCGCTCCTCGCAGAAGGTCCACCGCGTCGCCCTGGGAGTCGATGTGCGCGAAGGCGAGTACCTCTTTCACCTGGTGGAGGCGCTGGGTGAATTGCGCAAGCGCGACCACCCCGTGGAAGTCCTCTTCCTGGAAGCGACCGAGGAGGCGCTCGTGCGCCGCTACTCCGAGACGCGGCGCCGGCATCCGCTGGCGCCAGACGGCAACGTGCTCGACGGCATCCGCAGCGAGCGCAAGGCGATGTCGCACATGCGCGAGGTGGCCGACCGCATCGTCGACACCTCGGGGCTCACCGTGCACCAGTTCAAGGACCTCCTCATCGAGGCCTACGTCAATCCCAAATCGCGCCCCGGCCTCTCCGTCACCCTCGTCTCCTTCGGGTTCAAGCACGGTGCGCCCTTCGACGCCGACCTCGTCTTCGACGTGCGCTTTCTGCCCAACCCGCACTTCGTGGACAGCCTGCGCGCCTTCGACGGCCGCGACGCCCCCGTGCGGGACTTCGTCTTCAAGCACGAGGAGAGCCACGAGCTGCAGCGCCGCCTCGAGGACTTCCTCGGCTTCGTCCTGCCCGCCTACCAGCGGGAAGGCAAGGCCTACCTCACGGTCGCCATCGGGTGCACGGGCGGCCGCCATCGCTCCGTCGCCATCGTGGAGGCCCTCAAGCCGTTCATCGACAGCAAGGGCTTCGCCTCCACCGTCGTGCACCGGGACCTCGACCGGGAGTAGCGGCACCCCCGTGACACAGGATCCGCTCGCGTTCTGTTTCGGCATTCACAACCACCAGCCCATCGGCAACTTCGACTCCGTGCTGGCCGAGACCACCGCGCGCGCGTACCGGCCGCTGCTGGAACGCGTGCGGGCGCGCGCGGAGGTGCGGCTCACCGTGCACTGCACGGGCAGCCTGCTCCTGTGGCTGCGTGAGCATGCCCGCGATACGTTCGATCTGCTGGGAACGGTGGTGTCCGCGGGTCAGGTCGAATTGCTCACGGGCGGCTTCTACGAACCCATCCTCGCCATCCTTCCCGACGCCGACAAGCGCGGGCAGATCGAACGGCTCACCGCCTTCCTGCGCACGGAGTTCGGCGTGCGCCCGCGCGGCATGTGGCTCGCCGAGCGTGTGTGGGAGCCGCACCTGCCCCGCGCGCTGCGCGAGGCAGGGGTGGAGTACGTGCTCGTCGACGACAGCCACTTCGCGCTCGCCGGGCGGGATCCGGAGACGCTCGCCGGCTATTACGTGACGGAGGAGCAGGGAACGACGGTGGCTGTCTTTCCCATCAGCCAGCGCCTGCGCTACCTCATCCCCTTCGCGGAAGTGGACAAGACGATCGAGTACCTCGCCTCCCGCCGCGAGGCGGGCGTGCTCACCGTCGTCGACGACGGCGAGAAGTTCGGCGCGTGGCCGGGCACCTACGACCACGTCTACGGGCACGGCTGGCTCGACACGTTCTTCGATCGCGTTCTCTCCACCCCGTGGCTGAGGATGACCACGTTCTCCGACGTGGTGGACCGGCTGCCGCCCGCGGGACGCGTCTACCTGCCCACGGCCTCCTACCAGGAGATGGGGGATTGGTCACTGCCGGCGGAAGCGGGACTGGCGGTGGAGGCGGCGCGGCGTGAGCTCGGGCCGCTCGAGGGCGGCGCCAGGATCGCCGGTTTGTTGCGGGGTGGCTTCTGGCGTGGGTTCCTCGTCAAGTACCCCGAGGTCGCCGACACCTACTGGAAGATGCTGCGGCTGTCGCGCGCGATCCAGGGCGCGCTCGCGACGGGGCCGGGCACCCCTTCGCTCGTCGCCGCGCGCGAGGCGGTGTGGCGGGGCCAGGCCAACGATGCCTACTGGCACGGCGTCTTCGGCGGCTGTTACCTGCCGCATCTGCGCCGCGCCGTGAAGTCCTCGCTGCTCGAGGCCGAGCGGCGGTTGGACGAGTGCTCGCCCGGGCTGG
>JBKKCN010000389.1:0-4208 GCA_046712525.1 Candidatus Rokuibacteriota bacterium | reverse complement strand
GGGGGCCCTTCGAGGCCCCCCATCTATCTAGACGTCCGGGCGGGCTTCGTCGTCTCCCTGTTGTCGCTGAGCTCGCCCCGGCTCTTGAGCTTCTTCACGAGGTCGCCGTACGACGCGGTGCGAATGATGCGGTCGAACTGGGCGCGGTAGTTGTTGATGAGGCTGACATTCTCGATGACGACGTCGTAGATCAGCCAGCGATCGCCCTTGCGCAGCATGCGGGCGTCGACGGGCACCTCGGTGCCCTGGCGCGTGACGACGTGAGCGCGCACGCTGGCGTAGTCGCCATCGATCTTCTCGCTGACGAAGCGGAGCCGCTCACCGCCGAAGTAGTCGATCCGTGAGATGTACGTCTGCTCGAGCAGCTCCGCGAAGAGCTGCACGAACTCCTCACGCTCGGCGGGCGTCCTCGCCTGCCAGTGAGGCCCCAGTGCCCTGCGCGCGGTCTCCTGGACGTCGAAGGCCACCACCGCTACCTTGCGCACGGCGGCCCGCCGCTCGGGCTTGCGGTCGTCCGGCTTGAGCGCAGGGTCCTCGAGCACCTTGAGAACGTGCTCGGTGTACTCGCGCAGCTGGTCCGTGGGCGCAGCCGCCCATGCGGGCGGGCCGCCCGCGATCACGCCCGCGAGGGCGGCGATGGCAACGATGATCTTCATGCGCAATAAACTCCTCCCGATCGCCAGTATAACCGCCCTCCCACCTTTCTTCCCCACGACGCTTGACAATAGTCTATGATCCCGGCGTCCCCCCCGTCGACCAGCGGTCGGGCCGCTGACAGGCTGCGTCATCCCCACTGCACGCTGGAGGACATCTTGGTGTTCCGCCGCATCGTCATAGCCGTCCTTTCTCTGCTCACTGTCGCCGTCCCTTGCACGGAGGCTCTGGCACAGGACTTCGTATTCCCGGCCTCGTCCACGTACCGGCTGCGCGGCTTCCTCAACTCCTTCAACTTGAAGGGGCAAGCCGCCACGGGCGCCGTGAGCTTCGACAGCGCGGGGAGCGTGACCGGAGGGATCATCACCTTCAACGCCTTTCACCCCACGCAAGCCGACACCAAGCTGCTCACCGGTGGCGCCCTCACCGTCGCGGGCCGTGCCCTCCTCGGCCAGTTCCTGACCGGCAACCGTTCGACGGACATGAGCGTGCAGGGATTCACGCCCACCGACGATCTGTTCTTCTTGACCTCCGATGACGGCTCCAGCGAGCCGAACCATCTCGGCCTGCTCGTCGGCGTCAGGCAAGGCGGCACCTTCGGCATGTCCGATCTCGTGAGCTCCACGTGGCGCTTCAAGGCGCTCGGCGCGCCGTCCCCGGGTGAGTGCTGCGGGGCGGCGGAGTGGGCGCTCGGCTCCCTCACCCTTGACGCCAGCGGCAACGTCACGGGCGAGTTCATCGAATTTCCCGACGGCACCGCTCCCGCCATCCCTGCGGTGGGAGACTTCGCGATCGATGCCGACGGGAATGTGACGGGGTCGTTCGTGGCCGACGTCGCGGGCTCGTGCGGCGACAGCCTCCCGGTGGACGGGTTCATGTCACCGGACAAGACGCTCATGGCGGCCGTGATACAGCTGCGCTGCGACGGCGTACCCACCGGCAGCGCCCTCGTGATCTTTCAGCGCGATCCGTCGCCGATGCAGTTCGTCCCCACGGACCTCACCGGCACCTACGACCTCGTCGCCGTGGATCACCCGGTGGACGCGCTCAACGGTCTCGGCACGCGGATCCGCGGCAACGTCACCGTCACGAGCGGAGGCGTCGTGTCCGGGGTGTTCATGAAGCCCTTCGGCCGGCAGGCCACGCTCACCGGCACAGTGTCCATGGACGGCGAAGGCTTCGTGTGCGCCACCTCGGAAGGCTGTCCCGCCTCTCTCACGCTCACGGAGCCTGAGAGGCTTCCCACGCCCCTCCAGCTGCGCGCCGTCATGACGGCCGACAAGCGGACGATCATCGGTGTGTCCACGAGCTTCGAAGACGGCGGAACGATCCCACGGGTCGCGCTCTTCACGCTCGTCCGCCGTCCCGCGGCGCCTGTCTCGACGGTAAGATTCAGCGCCTCCATGTACAGCACATCCGAAGGCAACACGGCGGCGACGATCACCGTGCTGCGCGCGGGGACTACCTCGAGCGAGGTCACGGTGGACTACACGACGACCGACGACGAGATCTCCGATCTCGCCACCGCCGGCAGCGATTACTCCACGACTTCCGGCACGCTCACGTTCGCTGCCGGCGTGACGACGGCCACCTTCACGGTATCGATCCTCGGCGACACCGTCGTCGAGGGTAACGAGCGGCTGAGGCTCGTCCTGAGCAATCCGTCGAGCGGCGCCGTGCTGGCGAGCCCGAATGTCGCGCACCTGCGCATCGTCGATAACGACACCGCGGGCACCCTCGCCTTCTCGAGCACCACCTACACGGGCACCGAGGGGGGGCCCGCCGTCGTCATCACAGTGGTCCGCAGCGGAGGCGCCGCGAGCGGTGTCACCGTGCAGTACGCCACCAGCAACGGCTCCGCCACCGCCGGCTCCGACTACACGCCGCGTAGCGGCACGCTGTCGTTCGGCGCGGGGCAGACGTCGAGGACGTTCACGGTGCTGATCCTCGACGACACCGCCGTCGAAAGCACGGAGACCGTGAACCTTACGCTCAGAAATCCGACCGGCGGCGCGACGCTGCGCACGCCCTCCACCGCGGCGCTGCACATTCTCGACAACGACTCCATCGTCCAGTTCAGCGCCCCCACTTACGCGCACGGGGAGAGCGCAGGCCTCACGTCGATCAACGTGGTGCGCTCCGGCTCCCTGGGCACCACCGCCACGGTCCGTTACGAGATCTCAGGGGGCACGGCCACCGCGGGCGCCGACTACACCGCTGCCGCCAGCGGCCTCCTCACCTTCGGTCCCGACGTGGCCAGCCGGTCCGTGCCCATCACGATCGTCCGGGACACGCTCGCAGAAGGGCCGGAAACGATCAACATCGTGCTGAGCAATCCCACCGCCGGCATGCGGCTCGGCCCCACCTCGAGCGCGGTGCTCACCATCGTGGACGACGACGCGGCCGGGCGCATCGCCTTCTCGACGTCGGCGTACACCGCGGTCGAGGGCGGCTCCGCCGCTGTCATCACGGTCGTTCGCACCGGCGGCGCCGCGAGCGGCGTCACCGTGCGGTACGCCACCAGTAGCGGCACCGCCACCGCGGGCGCCGACTACGTCAGCCAGAGCGGGACACTCACCTTTCCGGCGGGCGCGACCACGGCGACATTCACGGTGCCGATCGTCGACAATTCCACCACCGAGAGCAACGAGACGGTGCGGCTCATCCTGAGCAACCCCACCGGCGGCGCTTCACTCGGCTCGCCGGCTACCGCGCTGCTCACGATCGGCGACAACGAGGCCGTCGTGGAGTTCACCGGCACCTGGGTCGGCACGAGCTTCGAGGTCAGGCGCAGCGGTCCCGTCAACGGCACCGTGACGGTCGAGTATGCGGCGACCGACGGCACGGCAGTGGGGGGAGTGGACTACGCGCCCCTCGCCGGCACGCTGACCTTCGGGCCCGGCGTCACCTCGCGGCTCATCCCTGTCCGGATCATTGCGGACACCATCCGGGAAGGTCCCGAGACGTTCACGCTATTCCTTCGCAACCCCGTCGGTGCCCGGCTCGGCGGCTACAACACCCGCCCCATGGTCATCAAAGACAACGATTGACCGCGATTACCGGCGATTGACGGCCGCAAACGAAAAGGGCGCTCAAAAATGCCCAGATCCTAGGCGGCGAGGCGTTCCCGACTGAGGCGTGGCCCGGCCACGTCGCAGGGAGGGAACAACGAGCCAACGACGGAGATGGGCGTTTTTCAGCGCCCTGGCGGGCGTGCTAGCGGACGACGGTCTTGAGGTGGCCCAGGACTTCCTGCTCGAACTGGTCGAGGCTCTGGCCGAAGGTCTGCCGGAAGTTGGCGTGCCGATCCTGACGGCGGCCGAAGGAGCGGAAGTATTCGGTGACGCGCTCTACGCCGTCGCGCTGGACCAGGTAGTCGGCCATGAGGAAAGCGAGCTGGTACGTCGGGAGCGAGCCCTCTCGCAGGTGGCGCACGGTGAAGCCGCGCGGGTTGCCGAGCGTTTCCAGATCCAGGCGCGCCGCGACGAGGGCGGCGTGGTTCCGGATGCCCGCGATCGCCATCATGCGGCGGCTGCCCAGCGTGTCGAGTGACA
>JBKKCN010000388.1:0-2651 GCA_046712525.1 Candidatus Rokuibacteriota bacterium | reverse complement strand
CCGAGAAGGCGAACAAGGCGACGTACAGCGGCCCTGTCATGAAGGAGTTCATCGACTACGCCACCGAGCACGTGTTCGGCGGGCTGTGGACGCGGCCGGGGCTGGATCTCAAGACCCGCACCCTCGTCTGCGTCGTGTCGGATGCCGCCACCGCGCGCGAGCCGGAGCTGGCCATTCACCTGCGCATGGCCCTGCGCCAGGGATGGACGGAGAAGGAGCTGAGCGAGGCGCTCCTGCACCTCGGCGGCTACATCGGCCTGCCCGCCGTGCGTGAGGCGCTGTTGGTGGCGGAGCGGGTATTCGCCGAAGTGAAGTCAGGGGGCTCGTAGAGCCGATGCGCGTGGCCGTCATCGGCATCGGCAGCCTCGGGCAATACCTGATCGATGGTATCCATGCGGGACGGGCGGGGGCCACGAGCCTCATGCTGATGAGCATCGGCGCTCTCGCCGACCCCGCGCTTCTGCAGCGAGTGTCGGTGGCCGCCGCCCAGCGGGGACGGCGGGTGCACCTGCCCGCGGGCGCCATCGGGGGTCTCGACGTGCTGCGCGCGGCCACCGGCGACCGGATCGACGAGGTGAGTATCGTCACCAGCACGCCGCCGCGCGCGCTCGCGGGTGCGCCCTTTTTCGACACGCACCCGATCGACCCCGCCTCCATCACCACGCGCACCGTGATCTACGAGGGCACCGCCGCCGAGGCCGTCCGTCTCTTCCCCGCCAACGTCAACGTCGCCGCCGCGGTGAGCCTGGCGGGCCTCGGTGTCGAGCGCACCCGCATGCAGGTGGTGGCCGATCCCGCGCTCGATCGCAACGTGCACGAGGTGACCGCACGCGGCGCCTTCGGCGAGATGCGCATCCGCCTCGCGAACGTGCCGAGCCCCGCCAACCCGAAGACGAGCTTCCTCGCCTGTCTGAGCGGGCTGGCCACTCTGCGACGCCTCTCGGAGCCCATCCAGATCGGGTAGTCTCCATCGGATGCCACGCCCGGCGCTGCCGTTGTCGGCCGTCACCTCGCTCTTCCTGCAGCGCCAGCATCTTGCGCGCCCGCGCGCGCTCACGCTCACGCCCCGGCGACTCGTGCGCTTCGCGGAGGACGTGGGCGGGATCCAGATGGATTCGATCAACGTGCTCGAGCGCGCCCATTACCTGACGCTGTGGAGCCGCTTCGGTTTCTACGACCGCGCAGCGCTCGACCGGCTCGTCTACCGGCGCCGCCTGCTCTTCGAGTACTGGGCGCACGCCGCCTGCCTCGTGCCGGCGTCGATGCTGCCGTGGTGGCGGCGGGCGATGCTCGATTACCGCGTCCGCCACACGGGCTGGTCCGGCTGGCTCCGGCAGAACGCCAAGGTGCTCACGTCGGTGAAAGCGGCGGTGCTCGCGAACGGGCCCATGGGTAACGCGGACTTCGAAGGGCGCCGCCCCGCCCGCCGCAGCGCGGGGTGGTGGGACTGGAAGCCCGTGCAGCACGCGCTGCACTACCTGTGGATGTCGGGCGGGCTCACGGTCCACTCGCGGCGCCACTTCCACAAGCGCTTCGATCTCCTCGAGCGCGCGATGCCCGACGTGCTCGGCATGGAGACCGTCTCGTCGCAGGAGTTCCTGCGCTGGCACGTGGAGCGCTCACTGCACGCGATGGGCGCCGCCACCGACCTGGACCTCAGCCGCTATCTCACCTTTCCGAAGTTCGCCCTGGGTGCGCGCCGGGCGATGGTGCGCGCGATGGTGGAGCGGGGCGAGGTGACGGAGATCCAGGTGGAAGGATCGACCGCGCGATGGCTGGCGCTCACGCGCGACCTGCCCTTCCTCGCGCGCGCGCGGCGCGTGGAGGCGCTGTCGCGGGGCACCACGTTCCTGTCGCCCTTCGATTCGCTCCTCTGGTATCGCGACCGGGTGGCGCGCCTCTTCGGCTTCGACTACCGCATCGAGGTATACACGCCGGGCCCGCAGCGCGTGCACGGCTACTCCACGCTCCCGATTCTGCATCACGGGCAGCTCATCGGCCGCCTCGATGCCAAGACGCATCGCGCCGAGCACCGGCTGGAAGTCCGTCACGCGCATTTCGAGAGCTGGTTCGCCGCCGGCACGCCGCCGCCCGCGGGTGCCGCCACGCTGGATCAGGACGAGGCTCTCGCGGGACTGGTGGAGGCGCTCCGCTCGCTGGCCGTCTTCGTGAGCGCCGACACCGTGGTGCTCCGGCGGGTGACACCGCACCGGCTGCGCTCGGCGCTGGCGCGCGTGATGCGCACGGTAGTGACCTAGTCAGGGGGCGCCACGCTTGTACGAGGTGAGTTCACGGGTGTACATGTGCCCCAGGATTTGTCGGATATGTTTTACATCGGCCTGCGCATCGGGCGCGTACCAGAAGGTGTCATTCAGCTCGCCGCTCGAATGGCGCGAATTTCGATACGACCCACGGTGCACGATTTTGAACGCCATGAACCTGCCCGCGGGGACATTGACCTCTTCGTAGGCGACCACCTTGACGGCTTGCTTGATGTTGACGATGATTCCGTCTGGCCTCACGCGATCTGCATCCACGGCCCATGTTTTGCCGACTTCCAGCGGCCACACGCGCCAGGGCTTGGAGGAGGGGGTGAATTCGCCATCTCGGAACCATCTGTCTATCGGGTGATGTGTTGCTCCGTCGTAGAC
>JBKKCN010000387.1:0-3328 GCA_046712525.1 Candidatus Rokuibacteriota bacterium | reverse complement strand
GCCGAGGACGCTCGACCTCGCGGACGTGATGACGCGCCGGCCGGAGGCGTATCACGACGAGGTGCGCCGCCGCCGCCGTGCGGAGTCGAGCGCCGGCGCACGCACGATCCACGAAGCCCATGTCTCGAAGGAGGCCGGGCTCGACACGCTCCTGGACTACGACGCGTGCCGCCGTGCCTCGCTGCTGGACGGGCTCTTCTCCGCCGGCGCCCCGCTCGATGCCGTGGCCCCGTGGCCGGGCGGCACTGCCTTGCCCACCGCACGGCACCGCTTCGACGTGCGGGAAGGCGAGGAGGGCGTGGCCGTCTCCTTCGCCGCCGACGGCGGCGTCGTGAAGCACCTGCTCGTGCGCGGCAGCACCGTGCGCGCCGAGTACCGCCTCGCGACTTCCCAGGCGGGCCGCTTCGCCGTGCAGTGGAACCTCGCGCTCACCGCGGGTGACGCGCCCGGCCGCTACCTCTCGTTGCCCGGCCGCCCGTCGCTCGGCAGCCGGGGCCGCACGCAGGCCGCGCGCGCCGTCACGCTCACCGACGAGTGGATCGGCGTCGAAGCGCGCCTGGGGTGGAGCGACGGCGCCGAGCTCGCGTGGGGTCCGGTGGAAACCGTCTCCGTGTCCGAGACGGGCTTCGAACGCATCTACCAGGGGATCGCGCTCTTGCTCACCTGGCCGCTGCAGGCACGGGGGGCGGACGGCGACGTGTGGACGGAGATGACGGTGGCGGGCCGGTGATGCTCGACGATCTCCAGCGGCTGGCGGACGCGGATCCCTTCGACACGCGCGGCGTGCTCGCCGAGTTCCCGCGCCAGTGCCGGCAGGCGCGTACCCTGCACGCCACGCCGGCGGGCCCGCAGGCTCGCCCGCGCGTGATCGTGGTGGCAGGGATGGGCGGCTCGGCCTCCGGTGGCGATCTGCTTGCCATGTGTGCCGCAGACACGCTCGACGTGCCCGTCATCGTGCATCGCGGCTACGGACTCCCTGCGGTCGCAGGGCCACACGCCCTCGTGCTGGCCTCCTCGTATTCGGGTGACACGGAAGAGGTGCTCTCCGCGGTGGACGTCGCCCTCTCACGCAAGGTACCGGTGGTCGCGCTGACGGCCGGTGGCCGCCTCGGGGCGCTCGCCGAACGCCATGGCCTGTCGCGCGTCACGTTGCCCGCGGGCCTGATGCCGCGCATGGCGCTCGGCTACCTCTTCCTGCCCACGCTGAGAGTCCTCGCCGGGTGCGGCGCCGAGGTGGCGAGCGACGCCGAGGTGGACGAGGCCCTGAGCGTCCTCGAGGTGTTGGCCGCGGAGCTGGCGCCCGCGCGCCCGACGGCCTCGAACGAGGCCAAGCGCCTCGCGCTCGCCATCGAAGACCGGCTTCCCGCCGTGTACGGGGGCCCCGTCACGGGCCCCGTCGCCTACCGCTGGAAGACGGACCTGGAAGAAAACGCCAAGACGTTCGCGATCGCGGGAGCGCTGCCGGAGATGAACCACAACGAGATCGAGGCGTGGCGGCCGCCGGCCGCCGCCCGCTTCCACGCGCTGCTCCTGCGGGACGATGGCGAGCCCGCGGAGATCGCGCTCCGCTTCCGGCTGCTCCGCGGCCTCATCGGCCCCGGCGCGGGCGGGGTGAGCGAAACGTGGGCGCGGGGCCGCGGGCGGCTGACGCGGCTGCTGTCGCTCGCCTACCTGGGGCAGTGGACCAGCTACTACCTGGCCGTGCTGCGCGGGATCGACCCGTGGACGGTGCCGCGGCTCGACGAGCTGAAGCGGCGCCTGCGCTCGCCCGCCCCGCCTTGAGGCTTCGCGAGCGGACGTGTTAGAGTGTCGCGACCTTACCTTGGAGGATGACGATGGCGCGGGATGAGTATTTGTTCACGTCGGAGTCGGTGACCGAGGGTCACCCCGACAAGATCGCAGACCAGATTTCCGACGCGGTGCTGGACGCGGTCATCAAGCAGGATCCGACGGGCCGGGTGGCGTGCGAGACGCTGCTCACCACCGGCCTCGTGGTGGTGGCGGGCGAGATCACCACCAACTGTTACGTGGACATCCCACGCATCGCGCGCGAGACCATCAAGGAAATCGGCTACACGCGCGCCAAGTTCGGCTTCGATTACGAGACGTGCGGTGTCATCGCCGCCATCGACGAGCAGTCGTCCGACATCGCCATGGGCGTGGACGCCCTCGGCGCCGGTGACCAGGGGCTGATGTTCGGCTACGCGTGCACGGAGACGGACGAGCTGATGCCTTTGCCGATCATGCTCGCGCACAAGCTCGCGCAGCGCCTCACGGAGCGCCGCAAGTCACACGCGCTCGACTACCTGCGTCCGGACGGCAAGTCGCAGGTCACGATCAAGTACGTGGACGGCAAGCCGAAGTCGGTGGAGACGGTGGTCATCTCCACCCAGCACGCGCAGGACGCGACGACGGAGCAGATCCGCAAGGACATCATCGAGCAGGTCATCCTGCCCACGATCCCCGCCCACCTCATGGATGCCAAGAAGTGCACCTTCCACGTGAACCCGACGGGGCGCTTCGTGACAGGAGGACCCATGGGCGACACGGGCCTCACCGGCCGCAAGATCATCGTGGACACCTACGGCGGCTCGTGCCCGCACGGCGGCGGCGCTTTCTCCGGCAAGGATCCGACGAAGGTGGACCGCTCCGCGTGCTACATGGCCCGCTATGTCGCCAAGAACCTCGTGGCGGCGGGCCTCGCCGAGCGCGCGCAGGTGCAGGTGGCGTACGCCATCGGCGTGGCGGAGCCGGTGTCCATCATGGTGGAGACGTTCGGCACCGGCAAGGTCCCGAACGCCACCCTGGAGACGCTCGTGCGGCGGCACTTCGATTTCACGCCCGCGGGCATCATCAAGAGCCTGAATCTGCGACGCCCCATCTACCGCAAGACCGCCGCCTACGGCCACTTCGGCCGCTCCGAGCCGGACTTCACGTGGGAGCGCACGGACAGGGTGAAGGACCTGCGCGACGACGCTCGAGTGTAACGGTTCTATCCGCGCATCCCACTGAGCTCATGTGACGGCGCCGGCCTCGTGCCGGCGCCGTGCTTTTCGCCGGGACCCAGAAAGGACGAAACATGGTCGATCACGACGTCAAGAACATCGCCCTCGCCGCCGAGGGCCGCCTCAAGATCGAATGGGCCGAGCAGTCGATGCCCGTGCTGCGCCAGGTGCGCGAGCGCTTCACCAAGGAGCAGCCGCTCAAGGGCATCCGGCTCGGCGCCTGCCTGCACGTCACCACGGAGACGGCCGTGCTCATGCTCACCCTGAAAGCGGGCGGGGCGCAGGTGAGCCTGTGCGCGTCCAATCCGCTGTCCACCCAGGAC
>JBKKCN010000386.1:0-5710 GCA_046712525.1 Candidatus Rokuibacteriota bacterium | reverse complement strand
GGTACAACAACGTGCAGTCCGTCGAGGCGCCGGATGCGCACACGGTAATCTTCCATCTCAAGCGGCCCCAGCCCTCACTGCTGCTGATGCTCGCCTCCGGCTACACGCCCGTCCACGCCGCCCACATCCCGTCCGCGCAGTACCGCAGCACGTGTGTGGGCACGGGCCCTTTCAAGGTCAAGGAGTGGCGCAAGGGCGAGTTCGTCGAGTACGTGAAGAACACGGACTACTTCATCAAGGGGCGCCCGTACCTCGACGGCCTCAGGTACATCGTCATCGTCGAGCGCGGCAGCCGGACCGCCGGCCTGCAGGCCGGTCAGCTCGACATCGCCATGCCGGGCGAGACGGCCAAGGTGGCGGCCGAGCAGCTCAAGAAGGCGGTGCCGCAGCTCGTGGTGACGCCGACCGCCACCAACGTGAGCGACAACATCATCATGAACATCAAGAAGCCGCCCTTCGACAACCAGAAGGTACGGCTGGCCGTGAGCCAGGCCATCGACCGTCGCGCGCTCGTGCAGGCGGTGCACCAGGGCGGCGGTGTCCTGGGCGCGTCACTGGCACCAAAGCCGTACGGCGTGTGGGGCCTCCTCGACAAGGACCTCACGACCCTCGCCGGCTACGGTAAGCCCGCCGATGACAAGGCCAAGGCCCGGAAGCTCCTGAGCGAGGCGGGCATCACGCCGGAAAAACCGTTGCGCGTGGAGATGGTGACGCGCGCGATCGCCCTCTACGTGGACATGGCGTCCTTCGTGATCAACGAGCTCAAGCAGGTGGGCATCGAGGCAACGCTCAAGCAGATCGAGACTGCGCAGTGGCACGCGATGGCCACGCGGGGCGACTACCAGATCGGCGCCAACCTCACCGGGCTCGGACCCGACGACCCGGACGCGAACTTCTACGAGAACTACAGCTGCGGCTCGCCGCGCAATTACAGCCAGTACTGCAGCGAGCAGGTCATGAAGATGGTCGAGCAGCAGTCGCAGGAGCAGGACGTCAAGAAGCGGCTCACCATGGTGCACGCCATCCAGCAGAAGCTCGAGGAGGATGCCGCCCGCCCCATTCTCGACTGGCGGCTCGATTACTTCACCGTGTGGCCGCACGTCAAGAACCTGGTGCCCCACCAGTCGATCTACAACTTCGGCCGGATGCAGGACGTGTGGAGCGACAAGTAAAGGCGTCCCGGAGGGGGCCGCGCGGCCCCCTCCGAACCCCATCGGCGAGGTCGGTGACGTGAAGACCTATGTGGCGCAGCGGCTGGCGATCGCGCTGCTGACGCTGTTCGGCATGTCGGTCGTCATCTTCGTGCTCCTGCGCTTGGCCCCCGGGGACATCGTGGACATTCTCTTCTCGTCCGCCGGCCACGTGAACGACTCGGAGAAGCGGGCGATCTTGGTCGAGCTGGGCATGGACAAGCCCTACTGGAAGCAGTACGTGGACTGGATTCGCCAGATGGCGGTGGGGGATCTCGGCAAGTCGTACCGCTACGATTCCCCGGCGTGGGAAATCATCCGGCCGATGATCCCCGTCACCATCGAGCTCGCCGTCCTCGCCACCATCATCTCGATCGTGCTCGGCGTCCCCGCGGGCGTCATCAGCGCCGTGCGGCAGGACACCACGCTCGACTACGCGCTGCGCGTCTTCAGCCTCGCGGGGTTGTCGATGCCCTCCTTCTGGCTGGGCATGGTCATCATCCTCGTGCTGGTCTCGTGGCTGGGCTGGATCCCGTCCCTCACGTACGTGAAGCCCACGGAGAACTTCTGGCAGCACGCCGTGCAATTCATGTTGCCCGCCCTCGCGGTGGGCTACCGCTCCTCCGCGCTGCTCATGCGCATCACGCGCTCGGCGGTGCTCGAGGTCATGCGCGAGGACTACATCCGCACCGCGTACGCCAAGGGGCAGAGCGGGCGCTCAGTGATCTGGCGCCACGCCCTCAAGAACGCCATCCAGCCCGTGGTCACGGTCATCGGCATTGAGTTCGCGTTCCTCATCGGCGGCCTCGTGGTGACGGAGACGGTGTTCAACCTGCCGGGGGTGGCGCGCTTCCTCGTGCAGGCCATCCTCTGGCGGGACTACCCGATCGTGCAGAATCCCGTGATGTTCATCGCGGTGGTGGTGATCCTGTCCAACCTCACGGTGGACATGCTCTACGGCTATCTCGACCCGCGCGTGAAGTATGGCTAGGCCTGTCGGCGTCGAGATCGAGCTCACGGTGCCCGCGCGCGTGCTGGAGCGCACGTCGCTGGCGACCACCGTGCGCCGCTTCGTGCGCAAGAAGCCGCTGGGAGCGGCGGGCGGCGTGCTGATGCTGGTCCTCGTCTTCACCGCCCTCTTCGCCAACGTGCTGCAGACGCACGACCCCATCGCGACCGACGCCGCCAACACCCTGGCGCGGCCGGGGGAGGAGCACTGGCTCGGCAGCGACCACCTCGGCCGCGATATCTACTCGCGTATCGTGCACGGCGCCCGCGTGTCGCTCATCGTCGGCCTCGGCTCCACGCTGATGGGCTCCGTCCTCGGCGGCATCATCGGATTACTCTCCGGGTACGTGGGGGGTAAGACCGACCTCATCACCCAGCGTTTTCTGGACATTCTTCAAGGGCTGCCGCTGCTGGTGCTCGCGCTCGTGATGTCGGCGGCGCTGGGGCCGGCCATCCAGAACGTGATCATCGCGATCTCCATCCCCATCATCCCGCGCGCGGCGCGCGTCATCCGCGCCAGCGTGCTGTCCATCCGCGAGATGCAGTACGTGGAGGCGGCGCGCGCGCTCGGGATCTCGCACCTGCGCATCGCCTTCCGCCACGTGTGGCCGAACACCATCGGCCCTTTCATCGTGCTCACCACCGCGCAGCTCGGCGGGGCCATCCTGGTCGAGGCCACGCTGTCGTTCCTCGGTCTCGGCGTGCCGGAGCCGTACCCCTCGTGGGGACGGATGCTGTCCGTGTCGGCGGCGGAGTACGCGCAGAAGGCGCCGCACCTGGTGCTCTTTCCCGGTGTCGCCATCAGCCTCGCCGTCTTCGGCTCCAACCTGCTCGGCGATGCCCTGCGCGACACGCTCGATCCGAGACTGCGCGGCGCCTGAGCCGCCTCACCCCGGTGAACTGAGAGGAGAATTCGAGATGGCTGCCGCTTCCGAGCTTCCCTGGCTGCCCGCCACCACGCTGGCCGCCCTCATCCGCAAGCGCAAGGTGTCCCCCGTCGAGGTCGTGGACGCCGTGCTCGAGCGCATCGACAAGATCAATCCGCGCCTGAACGCCTTCGTGACCATCACCGCCGACGCCGCCCGCAAGCAGGCGAAGGCGGCCGAGCGCGCCGTCGGCAGGAAGGGCGCCAAGCTCGGGCCCCTCCACGGTGTGCCGTTCTCGGTGAAGGACCTCGTGATCACGAAGGGCGTGCGCACGACCTTTGGCACTCCCATTTACCGGGACAACGTGCCCACCGAGGACGCCCCCATCGTGGAGCGGATGAAGGCGGCGGGCGCCATCATGACGGGCAAGACGAACACGCCGACCTTCGGCTGGATCGGTGCCACCCACAACCTGCTCTTCGGGCCCACGCGCAATCCGTGGAACCTGGAGCGCACGCCCGGCGGCTCCAGCGGCGGCGCCTCCGCGGCGGCGGCGGCGGGGCTGGGCCCGCTGCACGTGGGCACCGACGGCGGCGGCTCCATCCGCATCCCCGCCTCCTGCGCGGGCATCTTCGGCTTCAAGGCTTCCTACGGCCGCGTGCCCACGTATCCCGCGAGCGGGGCGTGGAGCCTGTCGCACGTGGGCCCGATGACGCGCACGGTGGCGGACGCCGCCCTCATGATGAACGTGGTGGCGGGCCCCGACGCGCGTGACCAGTACTCGCTGCCCGCGGACGACGCCGATTACAGCCGCGCGCTCGCGGGCAAGATCAAGGGGCTCCGCGTCGCCTACACGGACGACCTCGGCTTCTCGGACGTCGTCGATCCCGAAGTGAGCGCGGCGTGCGCGCGCGCGGCCAAGGTCTTTCGCGAGCTGGGCTGCCGCGTGGACGAAGTGCAGCCGAAGTGGCCCTCGCCCAAGGCGTGCTGGGAGGAGATCTTCTGCGGCGGCATCGCCACGCGCATGGCGCCGTACCTCGACCGCCGCTCGGAGATCGACGCCGGCCTGTATCAGATCATCGAGCGCACGCTCAAGAATCCACCCACCGCGTATCCGCAGGCGTGGCTCGACCGCCTCGCGTGGTGGCAGCACCCGCGCGCCTTCTTCGAAAAGTACGACCTGCTGCTCACGCCCACCATCGCGTGTCCGCCCTTTCGCGTGAACCAGGACAATCCGCCCGAGATCGCCGGCCGGCCCGCGGCCGCCTACGCGTGGATCCCGTTCACGTACCCGTTCAATCTCACGGGGCAGCCCGCGTCGTCGGTGCCGTGCGGGTTCAGCAAGGACGGGCTACCCATCGGGCTGCAGATCGTGGGCCGGCGCTACGACGACATGACGGTGATGCGCGCCTCCGCCGCCTTCGAGAAGGCGCGGCCGTGGATCCAGCATCGCCCGCCCGCCATCGACTGATCCCGCTCGCGCTCTGCAACGAGGTCCTGCGCGACCTGCCCTTCGCCGAGCAGTGCGCGTACGCGGCGGCCCTCGGGTACGACGCGCTCGAGGTGGCGCCGTTCACGCTCGGTGACGAGCCGCACCGGCTCGGCGCGTCGGCGCGCGCCGCCGTACGGCGTGCCGCCGCCGATGCCGGCCTCACCATCGTCGGCCTCCACTGGCTCCTCGTCACACCGCCGGGGCTGTCCCTCACCGCGCCCGACGCCGCGGTGCGCGTGCGCACGGTGGAGGTGCTGCGCGGCCTCATCGGTCTCTGCGCCGACCTCGGCGGACGCGTGATGGTCCACGGCTCGCCCGCGCAGCGCACCATCGCCGCCGGCGACGATCCCGCCGCCGCGCGTGCGCGGGCGCTCGACGCCTTCGGCGCCGTCGCCGCGGATGCGGAGGCCGCCGGCCTCACGTACTGCATCGAGCCGCTCGGACGTCGCGAGACCAACTTCATCAACACCGTGGCGGAGGCCGTGGCTCTCGTCACGGAGATCGGCAGTCCCGCCTTCAGAACGATGATCGACACCAGCGCCGCCGCCGCCACCGAACGCGAATCCGTGGCGGCGCTCGTCGATCGCTGGATGCCGTCGGGAATGATCGCGCACGTGCAGGTGAACGACCGCAACGGCCGCGGGCCCGGACAGGGTGATGACACCTTCGCGCCCCTCTTCGCCGCCCTCACGCGTCATCGCTACGCAGGCACGGTGTCCGTGGAGCCCTTCCAATACCATCCCGACGGCCGCGGCGCCGCCGCCCGCGCCATCGGCTACCTGCGGGGCATTCTCGACGCGCAGCGGAGTTTTTGTAAGCGCGGCGCGCCCGGGCTGCGCGGGGGCGCTGCCGAGCGTCAGGGGATTGGGGGCCCTTCGAGGCCCCCATGTCAGTCGAGCGCGCTGCCGAGCGTCGGGGGAGTGGGGGGCCCGGTCGCGGCCCCCGATGTAATCAATCGTCTGTCTTATTGGACATTGACGGGTGCGGGGGCGTGGGACGACGCTCCGTGCGTGACACTTGCCGAGCTCCTCACTTCCATGGCGGTGCTGGGCGTGTTGATGGCGGGGACGCTCGGCGTCCTCGAGCAGGGACAGCGGGCGTATGCGATGGGCGCCACGCGCGTGGAAGCGCAACAGAACGCGCGCGTGGCGCTC
>JBKKCN010000385.1:0-5797 GCA_046712525.1 Candidatus Rokuibacteriota bacterium | reverse complement strand
GTGCTGGTGGGCGGCTCCACGCGCGTGCCGCTGGTGCGCCGCCGGGTGCATGAGCTGTTCGGCAAGGTGCCCCACAGCCAGCTCAATCCGGACGAGGTGGTGGCGCTGGGCGCCGCCGTGCAGGCGCACATTCTGTCGGGCGGCATCACCGACATGCTGCTGCTCGACGTGACGCCGCTGTCGCTCGGGATCGAGACGCTGGGGGGCGTGGTGTCCGTCCTCATCTCGCGCAACACGACCATTCCCACCAGCGCGCGGGAGATGTTCACGACCTCCGTGGATGGCCAGACGGTGGTCGACATGCACGTGCTGCAGGGCGAGCGGGAGCTGGCCAAGGACAACCGGTCGCTCGCGCGCTTCGAGCTGCGGGGTATCGATCCCATGCCGGCGGGCATGCCGAAGATCGAGGTGAGCTTCCTCATCGACGCCAACGGAATTTTACAAGTGCACGCCAAGGAGCTGCGCACGGGCAAGGCCTCGTCCATCGAGGTGAAGCCCACCTACGGCCTCGCCGAGGGCGAAGTGGACCGCATGATCGAGGACTCCTTCACCTACGCGGAGGCGGACGTTGCCTCCCGCATGTTGATCGAGACGCGCAACGAGGCGGACACCGTGCTCACGCACGCGGCGCGCGCGCTGCGCCAGGGTGGGCAGCTCGTGGACGCCGCCGAGCGCGAGTCCATCGAGACGGCGGTGGGCTTACTGAAAGCGGCGCGCGACTCCGACGACCGCGATCTCATCCACGAGCGGACCACGGCCGTGAACAAGGCCACCGAGCATCTCGCGGAAGTCATGATGGACGCCGCCCTCAAGGGCGCGCTCGGCAGCAAGCGGGCGGACGAGATCATGAAGGAGTCGTCATGACCGTGCATCGCGTGACCTTTCTCCCGCAGAACGTCACGGTGGAGGTCGACGACGCGAAGTACCCGCTCGCGGACCACGGCAAGCCGGGCTCGCTCCTGGATATCGCGCTCGCCCACGACATCCACCTCGAGCACAACTGCGGCGGCTCCTGCGCGTGCACCACGTGTCACGTGGTGGTGAAGAAGGGCGAGGAGAACCTGTCCGCGATGGAGGAGGACGAAGAGGACCGCCTCGACACCGCGACGGGCCTCACCATCCACTCACGGCTCGGCTGCCAGGCGGTGGTGCGGGGGGACGTGGTGGTGGAGATCCCGAAGTGAGCGCGCGGATGGGCTGGCGGGACACGGAAGACGTCGGCATCGCGCTCAGCGAGACGCATCCCGAGCTCGACCCCCTCACGGTGCGCTTCACCGACCTGCACCGCTACGTGCTGGAGCTTCCGGGGTTCAGCGACGACGCAAAAGCGTCGAACGAAAAGATCCTCGAGGCCATCCAGATGGCGTGGCTCGACGAGTACCGCAACCGATGACGCTACCAGGCGACGACCGACTCGGCCTCGAAGATGAGATCGAAGAGCTCCTCCCACGAGGCGTCGTCCGGCACGCGCCGCACGGTGACGCCCGCGGGCAGGACGCCGGCGGCCGCGCCCGGCAGCAGCGCCACGGTGACGGTGTCGCCGCTCGCCACCGCGGCGCCGATGGCCTCGAGCGCGATCTCGGAGGGCGCCTTCAGCAGGTGCAGGACGCGGGGCATCAGAAGATCAGCGCGCGGCGCGCCCGGCGCACGAAGCCCGCGATCTCCTGCGCGGTGACGGGGATGACGGGGTGGCCCGCCGCGTTCCAGCCCGTGTCGGCGGGCACCGCCGCCGCCTCCACGTGGAAGGGAATGTCGAGCCGCTTGAGGTTGGTGCGGAACTTCTCGATGTCGTCACCGTCCACGAGGTCGTCGGTGTCGTCGTCGAGCAAGTGGACGGCGGGGCCGGTGAGCACGAGGGTGATCTCGTTCTCGCCCGCCACGATGCCCACGCCGATGCGCATGGCCTCGAAGGCGCGGCCGGTCACGCGCGGGTCGCACGAGATGAGGATGAACACCGGCTGCTCGTCGGGCACCGGCGGATGCTCAGTTCAGCGCGAGGAAGCGGTCGGTACCGTTGATGAGGTCCGTGAGCACCACGAGGCCGCAGTACGTCACGGAGTCCGCCTCGCTGAGCGGCACGCGCCGCTTCTGGCAGCCGTACGCGCACACGAAGAGCTTGGCGCCGCGGTCGGCGAGCCCCTTGATCCGCGCATCGTCGAGCGCGCGCACGCCATCGTCGATGAGGTACAGGTAGAGATCGGCGCCGCGCGCGAGGGCGGCCTCGGAGAGGCCGACGGCGGTCTCGAGGTTGGCGTGCTCGGGGCCGGTGGAGAGCAGCATTCCGAATTTTTTCGCTCCGGACGTCATCGCCGCGGAGCGTAGCATCGTGAACAGGGGAGAGCAAGGAATGGCCCGTCGTGTGTACCTCGATCACAACGCGTCGACGCCGGTGCATCCGGACGTCCTCGCCGCCATGCTGCCGTACTTCAGCGAGACCTTCGGCAATCCCTCCAGCGTGCACGCCTTCGGGCGGGAGGCGCGCGAAGGTCTCGATAGCGCGCGCGAGCGCATCGCCGGCTTTCTGAAGGTCAAACCCGATGAGATCGTATTCACGTCGGGTGGTACGGAGTCGGACAATTTTGGGATCAAAGGCCTCGCCGGCGCGCGCGGGCGCGGCCACGTCATCACGTCGCGCATCGAGCACCACGCGGTGCTGCGCTCGTGCGAGGTGCTCGAGAGCCAGGGGTTCTCCGTGACCTACGTGCCCGTGGACGCCACCGGCATGGTAGATCCCGACGACGTGCGGCGTGCTCTCCGTCCCGACACCTTCGCCATCTCGATCATGCACGCCAACAGCGAGGTGGGGACCCTCCAGCCCGTGCGTAACCTCGGCGCCCTCGCGCGCGAGCACGGGATCGCCTTCCACGTGGACGCCGTGCAGACCTTCGGCAAGGTCGACATCGACGTGGACGCCTTCGGCATCGACGTGCTCGCCTTCTCGGGTCACAAGATCTACGGGCCCAAGGGCGTGGCGGGCGTGTACGTCCGCAAGGGCACGAAGATGGCCTCCGTGCAGCACGGGGGGGACCACGAGCGGCGCCGGCGCGCGGGCACCGAAAACGTCTCCGGCATCGTCGGCCTCGGCAAGGCGGTCGAGATCCGCCAGCGCGACATGCACGCGGAAGCCGCGCGCGTATCGGCGCTGCGGGACCGGCTCTGGAGCGGCGTGCAGGCACGCGTCCCCGACGTGCGGCTGCACGGTCATCCCACGCAGCGCCTGCCGGGCACGGCGAACATCTCGTACCGCGGGGTGGAGTCGGAGTCGATCGTGCTCGGTCTCGATCTCAAGGGCATCGGCGTGTCCGCGGGCTCGGCGTGCACGTCGGGCAGCGTGGAGCCGTCGTACGTCCTCGTCGCCATGGGGGTGCCTCTGGAGTGGGCGATGGGCGCCGTGCGCTCGTCGCTGGGGCGGTCGACGACAGCGGAGGACATCGACTACGTGGTGGAGAGCGTGGAGCCCATCGTGCGCAAGCTGCGCTCGGCCATGCCCGTCGGAGCCCGATGAGGTACAGCGCCGTGCTCGTCGATCACTTTCTCAACCCGCGCAACGCGGGCCTGATGCGTGAGCCCGACGGCGTGGGTGCCGACGAGTACGACGGCTGCGGCGATCTCGCGCGCTTTTACCTTCGCGTGCGCGACGGCGTGATCACGGAATCGCGCTTTCAGACCTACGGCTGCGGGCCCACCATCGCCGCCGCCAGCGCCGCCAGCGAGCTGGTGATCGGCCGTGCGGTGGCCGACCTTGCCGGCCTCAAGGCGCGCGAGGTGGAGGACGCGCTCGACGGGCTGCCCGACGATCGCAAGCACGCCGCCGACGTGGTGGCGGGCGCGCTGCGCGCGGCGGCGCTGAACGCGCTGGGCCGGACGACAGGAGAGGCATGAGAGTGTTCGACGCGATCCGGGGCGACATCCGCACCGTGCGCGAGCGTGACCCCGCCGCGCGCTCGTCGCTGGAGGTGCTGCTGTGCTACCCGGGCGTGCACGCGCTCGCCTTTCACCGCGTCGCGCACGGGCTCTGGCGCGACGGGTGGACCACGCTCGCCCGCTTCGTCTCCCACGTGGCGCGCTTTGCCACCGGCATCGAGATCCATCCCGCGGCCCGCCTCGGACGCGGGCTCTTCATCGACCACGGCATGGGGGTCGTGATCGGGGAGACGGCGGAGGTGGGCGAGGACGTGACGCTGCTGCAGGGAGTCACCCTGGGCGGCACCAGCCTGCTGCGCGAGAAGCGCCACCCCACCCTCGGCAACAACGTGGTGGTGGGCGCGGGGGCGGCCATCATCGGCGCGCTCTTCATCGGTGACAACAGCCGCATCGGCGCGGGCTCCGTCGTCGTGCGCGACGTGCCCCCGAACTCCGTTGTCGTCGGCGTGCCCGGGCGCGTAACATACAAGGACGGCCAGCGCGTGGGCGGCATCGACATGAACCAGACCGACATGCCCGATCCGGTGAGCCGCGCCCTCGACCAGCTCGTCGACCGCATCCGGACGCTGGAAGCCGAGCTGGAAACGCTGCGCAAGACTGTCGACCGTCAATAGCAAAGCTGCTGAAAAACGCGGAGGGCGCTCAAAAAGGCCCAGATCCTAGGCGGCGAGGAGGTCGCGACTGAGACGTAGGCCGCCTACGTCGCAGGGAGCGAGCGACGAGCCAACGACGGAGACGGGCATTTTTCAGCGCCCTGCTAGCCAAGGAGGCGCGGGAGTGGCGAACGACACGCTGAGTCTCAAGGAAGCCTCGATGTACCTCTCGATGGACGAGGCGAAGCTGTCGGCCCTCGCCGCCGAGCGCCGCATTCCGTGTCTCGAGCAGAACGGGAGCTGGGTCTTCTCCAAGAAGTCCATCGACAAGTGGAGGGGCCAGCAGAGGCCCTCGTGAGCCCGGCCGCCGCTGCGGTCACCCTCAGCCGCGAGGCGGCGTGGGCCCTGCTCACCGAGTTCACGCACAGCGACAGCCTGCGCAAGCACGCACGCGCCGTGGAAGCTTCCATGCGTGCGTACGCGGACCGCTTCCACGAAGACGTGGAGACGTGGGGCGTGGCCGGCATGCTCCACGACTTCGATTACGAGATGCATCCTCACGCGCCCCACCATCCCGTGAAGGGCGCCGAGATCCTGCTCGCGCGCGGCGTGCCGCCCCCTGTCGTGTACGCCATCCTTTCCCACGCGGACTACTCGGGCATGCCGCGCGTGGCGCGGCTCGACCGCGCCCTGTACGCGTGCGACGAGCTGACGGGCTTCGTGCACGCGTGTGCGCTCGTGCGGCCCGGCCGCTCGCTGGTGGGGCTGGAGCCGGCCTCGGTGCGCAAGAAGCTCAAGGACAAGGCGTTCGCGCGCACCGTGAACCGCGACGACGTCTACCGGGGTGCCGCCGAGCTGGGTGTCGATCTCGACGCCCACATTGCCTTCGTGGTGGCCGCTCTCGTCCCCGTCGCCCCCGACATCGGACTCTCCGCGTAACCGCGCCATGGCGCGCGTCATCTGTCACGTCGACATGGATGCCTTCTACGCGTCCGTGGAGCAGCGTGACCGCCTCGAGCTGCGGGGGCGCCCCGTCATCGTGGGGGCCGATCCCGGCGGACGCGGTGTGGTGTCCGCGGCCTCGTACGAGGCACGCGTCTTCGGCGTGCACTCGGCGATGCCCATCGGCCGCGCTGCGCGCCTCTGTCCGCACGCGGCCTTCGTCCCCGTCGACATGGCGAAGTACGCGCGCGTGTCCGGCGAGATCATGGCCATCCTCGGCGACTTCAGCCCGCTCGTGGAGCCGGTGTCCGTCGACGAGGCCTTCCTGGACCTCACGG
>JBKKCN010000384.1:0-3007 GCA_046712525.1 Candidatus Rokuibacteriota bacterium | reverse complement strand
GCCGGCATCGTGCGTGCCGCCGATGTACGCGCCGGCATAGCCGAGGCCGCGGAGCACCGCGACCGTGCGGGCGGCCCGCTCCAGGCGCGCGCGCAGCCCGCCGTCCTTCGCGGTGGCTTCCTGGCGCACCGTCTCGAGCAGCGCGGGCGAGACCCAGCAGCCGGGCGGCTGTCCCGTCGCCATCCGCTCGGCGGCTCTCGGCCCGAGCACGTACACGTTGCCGAGCACCGGCGTTTCGATGCGCCGCTCGGCCAGATAGCGCATGATCTCGGCGAGCTTCTCGGCGTCCCACCCGACCTGCGTGATGGCGAGGTCGGCGCCGGCGGCGATCTTCTTCTCGAGCTTCAAGTACTGGTACATGCAGTCGGCCTCGACGTACTTGAACGGCGAGACGGCGACGGCAACGTGAAAGGGCATGCCCGCCCTGCGCATCTCGGCGATGAGGCGCACGAGCTGCACGGAGTCGAGGTCGAATGCGGCCTCGGCGGGCTCGGCGCCCGCTTGCGCCTTCGGGAAATCGCCGGTGAGGGCGAAGACGTTCTGGATCCCGAGCGCGTGCAGGTCCTCGAGCGTCTTCCGAAGCGCCTGGCGGTCTCTATTGACGCACGTCAGATGGATATTGGGCGTGAGCCCGCGCGCCCGCGCCGCGGTGCCCACGCGCAGCGGGTCGTGGCCCATGGCGCCGCCCGCATAGCTCGTGATGCTTCCCGCGACGACGTCGGGCAGGCTCGCGAGCCGCGAGGCGACCTCGAGGAGCTGGGCCTCGCGCCGAAGCCCCGTGGCGACCAGCTCGACGACGTAGCAGAAGCGCCGGGCGGCGAGCGCGTCGGCGAGGGGATTGCTCACCCGCCGACTTCCGTCCTGACGATGCGCGCGCCCTCCACCATGGCGCAGAGCTTGGCGAAGGCGACGTCGCGGGGCAGGTGCAGGCAGCCGCAGTCCGGGTTGACGCCAAGCCGATCGGCCGGCACGATCTCGAGCGCTTTCCGGATGCGCTCGGCGACGATCGCCGGGCTCTCGACGTCGTGCGTCTTCACGTCGATGACACCGAGACCGAGGCCGAACGGCGGATCGAACTCCTTGAACAGCTCCACGTCCTCCTCACCGCGCCGGCCGAACTCGAGCATGAGCTGATCGATGCGCGCCTCCCGGATGGCGGGGAAGAGATAGCGGTAGCTGCCCTCCCAGGACGGCTTGCCGTAGCGATTGCCGTAGCAGATGTGCAGGCGAATAGTCGCGGCTACGCCGTCGATGAGCGCATTGACGGCGCGGATGCCCCAGCCGAGGTCCTCGGGGAAGCCCGAGTAGTAGGGCTCGTCGATCTGGAGATCGGTGGCCCCTGCCTTGACCAGCTCCCGCAGCTCGAGGTTCATGACCCGAGCGAAGTCGAGCGCGAAGGCCTCCTCGCTCGGGTAGTGCTCGTTCCGGATCCGCTTGACGAGCGAGTGCGGGCCGGTGACCGAGACCTTGGCCCGGCGATCCGTGAACCGGCGCAGGAAGCGAAAATCGTCGCCGAGCCCGAGGGAGGCGGTGGGCATCCGGGCGCGGACCACGCTGTCGTAGAAGTCGTAGTAGAAGCGCTTGGAGGTGTGGTCGATCTGTACGCCGGGCAGGCGCATCGCGAAGTAGTCGATCATGTTGTCGCGCCGCAGCTCGCCGTCGGAGACGATGTCGACGCCCGCCACCTCCTGGTCCTTGATCGCCGCCTTGACCGCCGCGTCGTGGATCTCCTCGAGGTCGTGGCGGCTGATGCGCCGGTGCAGGTAGTCGTTCTTCACGCGCTCGAGCCACCCCGGCATGGAGTAGCTTCCGACGACAGCGGTCGGCAGCAGCGTCGCGCCACTCATGATCTCACCCCCCTTGTATCGCGTCTCCCGGTCGGAGCCATCAGTCTCGCGGTGTCGTGAAGAGGATGGAGGTTCGCGACCCGGGACGGTAGCGGAAGGGCGCGAAGTGTACGTCGTACCCGGCGCGGGCACCGATGGCGCGGAGGAGGGCGCCGTTCACCCAGCTCACGACGGAGCCGTCCAGCTTGCCCGGGCCGCGGAAGCCGTGCCGATACTCGTCCATCGCGGTCACGAAGATGTCCTGCACTTGAAGATACCCGCGTGGATGGAGGAGCGGCAGCGTGTTGACGAAGCTCTCCGCGGCGCCGCGCGAGACGTGGAAGCGCACGTCCTCGGGTCCGGCGGCAAGGAGGTCTTCGAGATGACCCTGATCGAGCCCCGCCGGCAGCGGCGCCTGCGACAGGTCATCGAGGGCGACCAGGCGCTCGTCGAGGCGCACGGCGTCCCAGACGGCTTGCCAGAAGGCGGCGCCGCGGTCCCCGATCACCTCGGGGCCGACCTCGAGCAGGCGAGACACCAGGCGCGGCAGGTCGGCCGCGGGCACGTCGAAGGCCGCCGCGATGCGGCCGGCGGCGTCCGTCTGTAAGAACGCGCGCGTCTCGACCACGTAGAGCCGGCCGTCGCGCCGCACCAGCTCGTCGTGGGGCAGGTTGTCATAGACGTTGGTCAGGTGCACGTAGAGGATCTTGTAGCGGAGGAACGACAGCGTGCGGAAGGGATTGAGCGCGTCGAGCGCGAGGACGCTCACCGCATCGCGGTGGTGGGCGACGGCGTCGTGGGCGCGGTCGAGCGTGGGCAGCGAGTAGTCGCCGAGCAGAAACCTGAGGCGCGGGTAGTAGCCGGTGCCGCGCTCCTCGTCGAGCGCCTTGAAGCGGTCGAGCCAGAGGGCCGCGCGTATGCCCGAGCCCACGCCGATCTCGAGGGCGAAGATCTCGGCCGGGAGATGCCCGTGCTTGTCCATGTCGCGCAGCAGCGTCCAGAAGTCCGCGACGGCATCGGCGACGGCCTGGGGATGGTTGGCATCCGACTTCCCGCTGGGCAGGGCATCCTCGAAGCCGCGGCCGGTGGCCTGCTCCCACTCGCCGAGCCGCTGCCAGAAGAGCCGGTTGAACCGCCAGATGATGCTCTCGCGCATGGGCGCCCAGTCGTCCACCCAGACG
>JBKKCN010000383.1:0-9528 GCA_046712525.1 Candidatus Rokuibacteriota bacterium | reverse complement strand
GCCCTCCGTGCCGCCGCGGGCGCGCTGCCCGCGGGCCCGCTCGGCTTTCTCGAGGCGGCGCCCTTGTTGAACGCCTGCGGCATCGCGACGCTCGAAGCGCGCCGCGCCGCCTCGCCGGCGGAGGCCGGCCTCGTCGCGGCCGCCATGCAAGGCGCCGTCGCGCTCAAGATCGTCTCGCCCGACATCTCGCACAAGACCGACGTCGGCGGCGTCGCCCTGAACCTGCGCACCCCGGAGGCGGTGCACACGGCCGCCGAGCACATGCTCGTGCGGGTGCGCGCCGCACGACCCGAGGCGCGCCTGAGCGGATTCATGGTGCAGCGCATGGCCTCGGACGATGGCTTTCAGCTCCTGCTGGGAATGGTGCGCGATCCGCAGTTCGGCCCCCTCGTGGTGCTCGGCTTCGGCGGCATCTACGTCGAGATCCTGAAGGACACCACCACACGGCTGGCGCCGGTCGATGGCGCGGAAGCGCTGCTGATGATCCGCGAACTGCGCATGGCGCCCGCGCTCGAGGGCGCGCGCCGCATGCCGGCCGCCGATCTCGACGTGCTTGCCGAGACCATCAGCCGCTTCTCGCGGCTCGCGACGTGCGCGGACGAGCTCGTGGAGATCGAGATCAATCCCCTGCTCGCGGGCGCGGCCGGTACACGCGCGCTCGACGTGCGGGCCACGCGAAGAGGAAAGGACACCCCATGCGACACCTGATGCCGATCACACTGCTCGTCCTGCTCGCCGCCGGAGCGGGAAGTCCGGCGAGCGCCCAGGACGACATCGCCGAGCGCGGGCTCGCGACGTTCATGAAGAACGGCTGTCATGGCTGTCACAGGATCGGCAAGGTGGGATCGCCCATCGGGCCCGATCTCTCGCACATCGGCTTCACACACGGGCCCGAGTACCTGCGGCAATGGCTTCGGGATCCCGGATCGCTGCGGCCGAGCGCCCATATGCCGACGCTCGAGCTGACCGACGCGGACATCGACACCCTGGCCATCTATCTCTCAACGCTACGCTGAGCGAACGCCGGCCATGAGCCGCGCGCGCCAGCGCGTCGGCTCCATGGCCTTGTCAGCCTCCGTTGAACACGGCTCCGGAGTACGTCCTTCGGGTCGGCGGTATCAGGGCGCGCAGTTCGAGGATCTGATAGCATCCAGATGGGTATTGTATGTCCTTGCTGTATACGCTCGGTCGCCTCATCGTGAAATTCCCGCGTATCAGCGTGGCTCACTCGGAGCGCCTGGGTGACCGTCGAAGAGGAGTCACGGAGGATGTATGACAAGCTCACCAAGGAGGAGTTGATCGGGAGACTCAAGGCAGAGGAGGAGGCCCGTCAAGCTCTCGAAGCGCGGCGTGACGGCGTCGCCGAACACGAATGCCTGCTGCACGAGCTTCACGTCCACCGGCTCGAGCTCGAAGCCCAGAATCAAGCGCTGCGTGAGGCACAGGGTCAGCTCCAAGAATCACGGAATCGCCACGTCGACCTCTACGACTTCGCGCCCATCGCGTACTGTACACTCGATCGCGACGGCGTCGTCCTCGACATCAACCTGATGGGCGCTTCGATGCTCGGCAAAGAACGATCGGCGATCATCGGAAACCCGTTCCTCGCTCTGGTTCGTCTCGACAATGCTGACTCCTTCGTGAGGCACATCAGGGACAGCTTCGAGGCCGCGATCCCCGTCATGAGCGAGATCACCCTCTCCACCGAGCGGGGGCCGATGGAAGTTCAACTCGTGAGCGCTGCTGTACGTAACCCGTACGGAGCAGCCACGTCCTCCCGCACAGCCTTCCTCGATATCACCCAGCGGAGGTTGGCCGAGCGTGAAGCCAGAGCGGCGCATGGAGCGGAAAAGGCGCTACGTGGCCGTATCGAGGGGATCGATCGCGCATCGGCTGCAGTGAGTGCTGTACTGACGACGTTGTCGGGGCCCGACATCGGCGACTTTCTCCAAGTCATCGTCAACCAGGCGCGGGAGCTCACCCATGCAGAGTACGCCGCTCTGGGAATCGGCGGCGGGCAAGGCCGGCCGTTTGATCCGTGGGTCTTTAGTGGTGTGAGCTCTGAGCAGGCAGCGGCGATCGGACGAACTCCCAGAGGGATCGGACTTCTTGGTGCCGTCGTGCATGCTGGTCGACCTATTCGGCTGCGTGATCTTCGCGAGCACGCCTCCTCTTCCGGACTCCCCTCTCATCATCCACCCATGACCAGCTTCCTCGGTGTCCCCATTCCGTACCAGGGGCAGATTCGAGGGAACCTGTATCTCGCGAACAAGAAGGGTGCTGACGAATTCTCGGTGGAGGATCAGACGGTGATCGAGATGCTCGCTGATCGCGTGGGCATCGCTATGGAGATCGGACGCTTTCGTCAGGTCGAGGCTCGCGAGCGTACCAGGCTCGAGTTTCTCGCGAAAGTGGGCCCGCTCCTGGCGGAGTCGATCGACTACGAGACAACCCTCAGTGCGATCGCGCGCTTGGTGGTTCCGGCGGCGGCGGATCTGAGCGTGCTCGATCTTCTTCAGGAAGACGGCGCCGTGAGGAAAATCGCCGCCTATCACCCCGAGCGCTCCAAACAAGAGCTGCTTGACCGACTCGTGAGGACGACTCCGCCCGACCGTCTTCCGGATGGTATCCGTGCCGCCATTGAAACGGCGCAACCTCAGCGTCGGGACCTGACTCCCGAATTTCTGAGGCACGGGATTCCCGATCCCGCGTACCGTGAGATCATTCGCGAGATTGGCGCGACGTGCACCATCGTGGCTCCGCTGATTCTTCGAGGTCGCGTCGTCGGAGTGCTGCGCTTGGCGATGGCGGAGTCGGGCCGGAAATACACCGACGAGGACCTGCCTCTCGCACAGGAGATTGCGCACCACGCGGCCCTCGCGATCGAAGGGGCCAGGCTGTATCGAGCTGCGCAGACTGCGATACGTGCCCGAGACAACATACTCGCGGTGGTGTCACACGACTTGCGGAACGACTTATCGGCGATTCGCATGAGCGCCGAGCTGCTCTCCCGTTCGGGTCCGACCGGTGAACGACGGGCGGGACGGAATCAGGTGGAGGCCATCAAACGTTCGGCGACGCGGATGGATCAGCTCATCGACAGTCTGAGCGACGCGACGATGATCGAAACGGGGCACTTCACGATCGAGGCGAAGACCGAAGATGTTGCGGCGGTTGTAGATGACGCCTTCAAGGCAATGGAGCCGCAAACCGAGGGCCGGTCACTGCAACTGAAAATACAGCTCGAAGGTCGGCTGTCGACCGTGCATTGTGACCGAGCGCGCGTTCTCCAGGTCATCGGCAACCTGGTTGGAAACGCGATTAAGTTTACCAAAGAGGGAGGCGAGATTCGCATCGCCGCGAGGCCTGCGGGAGATGCGGTGTGCTTTTCGGTCTCTGATACTGGGAGTGGCATCCCCGACCGACAGCTCTCCCGCGTCTTCGATCGCTATTGGAAGGGACGCGAGGGCACGCGTGAGGGCACAGGCCTGGGACTGTTCATCGCGAAAGGGATCGTGGAAGCCCACGGCGGAACAATCTGGGTAGAAAGTAAGGTCGGAGTCGGAAGCACCTTCTATTTTGCCCTGCCCGTTGCGCCGCGGAGCGGCGATCAGCCACTGCGACTCGACGGCGGCACAGAGGAGAAGCCCCCCCCCAATTCCCTGTCTGCCGAAATCATGGGAAGACACCCGGAGTGAGAATCGCGCTGTCGTCCCCTACTTCAGCCTCGCGAACCCTTGCCCACTGCGTCCGCTGCTCGTCCCACGACGCGGCATGCGCCACTGCCCGCAGTGCTCGCTCGCTCAGCGGCTCGACGCCATCGACGGCTTTGATGAGGAAGAGCACCGGCTCCTGAACGTCGGGCGCGAGCAGGGGCAGGTCGAGCAGGTGGGCCAGCCAGGCTCGGGTGAAGCCGAGTCGCCGCGCGACGTCGGCGTGGTCGCATTCCTGCCCCCGAGCGATGGCCTCCCGAATCTTGTGGGCGCGCACGAGCATCACGGCGACCCGGGCCGGACGTCGCACCGGGCCTGGTGGCGACTCGGCGATGAAGCGCTTTCCATGTCCGCGCTGCACCCGGTGCAAGGCGTCTCTGAAGACCTTCGCAGTCGTGGTTATGCGTGACCTCCTGTTGCATGGATTCAGACATCGGCGTGGCGCTGAGGTCCGTGATGAACACGCTCACCTGGTTGGCGGGGCTCGTCGACCTCGACGGCTCGCCGAAAGAGACGAGGACGCGCCCGCGGAACCTCTTGCGGGCCTCGAAACTGAGCTTTACCGGCACGACCGTGAGGCGCCCCGGAGCGTGCGCTTCATAGCCAGGCGCGATCCGCGCCGCGCGAACATCTTGTCCGGGTCGGCCGCCTTCCGGTACACGGCAATCACGCCCAACGCGACGAGGAACCGCGCGGTGATCGGGGTTCCGGAAGAGCGCGGCGCGGTAGCGATGACCGGCTTGGCCGACCTTTTCCGCCAGGTTCCGCATGGGCTCCAGAACGTGCGTCACCTGCGTGAGGAACCTCGACGCTGTCGGCGGGCCCCTGCTCGAGCCGCCGGTGGGCGGCGATGGTCCGGGTGACTTCCGCGGGCAGCCCGTCGTTCTCCTCCTGGAGGTCCTTGCAGCGTCGGGGCAAATTTCGCTTCCGCTCCATGATGAAGTGGGGCAGCTCCGAGGATGGAGGGCGCGAGCGTCACCGCGCGGGTGGGCGCCGGGAAGGAGTCGTGTCGGGGTCGAGTCATGGACGGTTCCTCCGGCGCGCCCGCGACGGTGACGTCGCGGGCGCGAAATGTCAGTGCCCGCTCTTGGCGCTGGGACCGTCGGGCCCGTAGAAGACCTCGGGATTCTCGCGGCCCTCCACCACGAGGAAGCCCGCGAGGCCGCGCTCCAGGCGCGACAGCGCGTGGTCCACGAGGATGTAGCGTCCGGGGACCTCCAGCTTGAACTCCACGATGGTGGCGCCCCCGGCAGGCACCATCGTGGTCTGCACGTTGGTGGCGATGGGCGAGCCCATCGACGCCTGCTCGTACACGCGGTCGAAGATCTCGCCGATGACGTGGAACGACGAGGTGGCGTTGGGGCCGCCCACGCCGAAGAAGATACGCACCGTGTCTCCCACCTTCGCCTTCAGCGGATGCTCAGTGGTGAGCGCGCCCACCGCGCCGTTGAAGACGAAATACTCGGCCCGCTCCGCGAGCAGCTTCTCCACGCTGAACTCGTCGTGGCCGCGCTGGCCGAAGGGGCGGTCGGTGTAGATCTCACCCTGCATGACGTAGAACTCGTGGTCGACCTTCGGCAGGCCGCCCACCGGCTCTACTAGAATTAGGCCGTACATACCGCTCGAAATGTGATTGGCCACCATCGGCGTGGCGCAGTGATAGACATACAGGCCCGGGTTGAGCGCCTTGAACCGGAACGACTTCGACTCGCCGGGAGGAGTCTGCGTCATCACGGCGCCGCCGCCGGGCCCGGTCACCGCGTGCAGGTCCACGGAGTGGATCATGCGGCTGTCCGCGTGATTCTTGAAGCTCAGCTCCACCGTGTCGCCCACGTGCACGCGCATGAACGGACCGGGGACCTTCCCGTTGAACGTCCAGTAGGCATAGGTCGTCTCGTTGGCGAGTCGGCCCACCAGCTCCACCGCTTCGAGGTCGATCTTCACCGTCCGCGGCGGCCCCGCCGGCAGCGGACCGGGCAGATCGGTGGCGGCACGCGCGATGCTGACCGATGGCGGCAGCTTCACCACCGGCCCCTTGGCGCCGCCCACGTTGATCTTGCCCTCCATGCCCGCCTGACGGTGACCGGGCAGCGCACAAAAGTAGTCGAACTCACCTGCCCGGTCGGCACGAAACACGGTGACGCTGCTCGCGCCCTTGCGGTTGACGCGGTCCGTCCCCGCCTTGAAATCGGGGAAGACCACGTCGTGCTCGATGCCGTCATTGTTGACCAGCCCCACCTGCACGACGTCGCCCACGGCGACGCGCAGCGTGGGATTGACGACGCCTTCGATCTCGCCGCCCACGCCCACATAGGCCATCTTGCCTTCCGCGAGCTCGGTGCGCAGGCGGTAGCGTACGGTGGGGGTGTACTCGGCCGCCGGGCTCTGCTTGGAGACCTTCGGGGCGGCCGGCGCGGGTTTGGCCGCTGGCTTCGCGGGCGCCGCCGGCCTCGCCTGGACGGTGTGACGGTAGGGCATGGCGGGCGCGGGCTCTGCCGCGAACACCGCGATGGGAACGATCGAGCCGACTGCGAGGGCGAGCAACACGAGCCAGCTGCCTGTCGTATTCATGGATGTCTCCTCCGCTTCAGTCTTGCGCCGCGCGGGGCGACGGCGTTATGACGGGGATCATCACCTCGAGGCGGGGCGGCGCCAGACTGCCCGCGTCGGGGCAGCCCCGCCCCGGTCGGGCACGCCGAACGGGGTGCTATCATCCGTGCATGCCGGCCAAGGACTTCCTGAAGGCCAGCACCGTCTTCGCCGCCGTCCCGCCCACGGAGATCGAATCCCTCGCCGTCGTCGCGCGCGAGGACGCCTATCGGGCCCGTGAGTACGTCTTCACCGAAGGCGATCCTGCCACATGGTTCTGCTTCGTCCGTTCGGGCCACGTCAAGATCTTCCGGCAGTCGCGCGCCGGTAAGGACGTCGTGCTCGAGCTGCTCGGCCCCGGTGAGCCGTTCGGCGGTGTGGCAGTGATCGAGCGCCGCCCGTATCCCGCTTCCGCCCAGGCCACGGAGCCCACCATCGTCGTGAAGATTCCCGCGGATCCGGTCATCACCCTGAGCGAGCGTCACCCATCGATCATCCGAGAGATGGCGTTCATGATCGGCCGCCGACTGCGCACCGCCCACGATTCCGTGAAGTCGCTCGCCTCCGATCCGGTCGAAGCACGGCTGGCGGCCACGCTGCTTCGCCTTGCCGAGCGCGAGGGTACGCGCGATGCCCACGGGCTCACGCTGCCTTTTCACCTCACCCGGCAAAGCCTCGCGGACATGACGGGCACCACCGTCGAAACCACGATCCGCGTGCTCAGCCGCTGGCTCAAGGACGGGCTCGTGCGCGAGCACGGCAATCACCTGGTCGTGCCGTCCGCCGAGGCGCTGCGTGAGCTGGCCGAGGGCGACGCAGAGTAGATCAACCGACGCCGCGCCGTATGACCCGCGTCATACCTGCCGATCTCCAGAGCCGCTATGCTGTCGACAAGGAGGACAGATCAATGGCGGACAGATGCGGATGCGGGTGCGGACACAACGCGGGCGGCCTCGCGGTCGCCGCGCCGGCGCCCGCGGTGAACCCCGAGCTGACGGTGAACGAGGTGAAGCAGCGGGCGGGGGCGCTCGACACACTGCAGCGGCTCGGCATCAATCACTGCTGCGGCGGGCACCTGACGCTGCGCGCGGCGGCGGCGGCAGCCGGTGTCGAGCTTCAGCCTTTGCTCGACGCGCTGGCATGATCGCCGGCGACACGACGCTCGCGCGGCTGCTCGACGAGCATCCCCAGCTCGTCGAGTTCCTCGCGACGTACGACCCGCATTTCGAGAAGCTGCGCAACCGGCTGCTGCGGCGTGTGATGGCGCCGCGCGTGACCGTGGCGGAGGCGGCGCGGATGGCCCGCGTGGACGCGACCAAGCTCGTGGCGGCGCTGCGTCACGCGGTCGGCGAGCCGGAGCCTGCTCCGGACACGCCTACGGAGTCGCCGCCGGACATCGGCGTGCCCAAGCCCGCCGCCCTTGTTGGCATTCCGCCCGCGCGTCACGCCCACCTCGACCTCCGCGCGGACATCCGCAACGGCAACGAGCCATTCGCGAACATCATGGCCGCCGTGAAGATGCTGGCGGCGGATCAGGCGCTCGAGCTGCGTACGCCCTTCGAGCCGGTGCCGCTGTATAGCGTTCTCGCCAAGCGCGGCCTCGCGCACTGGGCGCAGGCACACGCGGCCGACGACTGGTCGGTGTGGTTCTACCATGGCGGCGCCGACGCGCAGCAGCCTGACAGCGGCGCCCGCGCCGCCGGTCCGGCGCCCGCGCAAACGGTGACCCTCGACGTTCGCGGGCTGGAGCCGCCGCAGCCAATGGTGCTGGTCCTCGAGCGGCTCGACGCGCTCGCGGACGACGAGCAACTGGAGGTCATCCATTCCCGCCGGCCGATGTTTCTCTATCCGCAGCTCGATGAGCGCGGGTTTGCGCACGTGACGGACGAGCCCGCGCCCGGGATGGTACGCATCGTCATCCGGAGGCGTGCGGCGTGACTCCCGCCCCGGGGCGCGGCCCCTCGGCGCTGCTGCCGCTCACGCACCTGGTGACGGCGGCGGCGGCATTCGTGCTGGCGGCGCTCGCCCTGCCCTGGGTCGCCACGGAGCTGGCGGGCCATTACTACCATCCGCGCCTGCTGGCCCTCACGCACACGCTGACCCTGGGGTGGATCACGCTCACGATCATGGGCGCCAGCTATCAGATCATCCCCATCGTGCTCGGACGGGCCCTGTGGAGCGAGCGCCTCGCGTGGTGGCAGTACGGCATCTTCCTGACGGGCGTGGTGGGGGTCGTCGGCCACTTCGTCATCGCGCAGTGGCCCGGCCTGCTCTGGAGCGCGGGCCTGCTGATGGTCGGCACCGCCACCCACGTGCTGAACACGGCGCTGAGCGCGCACGGTCTGCGGACGTGGACGTTCACCGCGCGCCTCGTGGCCTTCGCGCTCGCAGGCTTCGCGCTCACGGCCCTCTTCGGCGCGGCGCTCGGCGTGGAGCACGTGCGCGCCTGGCTTCCGGGCGCGTTCTTCGCCCGCCTGCACGCACACGTCCACCTCGCGCTGCTGGGATGGGTGCTGCCGATGGTGATCGGCGTCGCGGCACGGATCTATCCGATGTTCCTCCTCGCCCCCGAGCCGCAGGGCCGCGCGAACGCCGTGCAGCTGTGGGGGCTCGGCATCGGCGTGCCGATGACCGTCGTGGGGCTGCTGCTCGAGAGCCCGCTCGCCGCCGTGGGCGCGCTTGCGGTGGCGGCGGCGGTCACGGCGCACGTGACGTGGGTGGTGAGGGCGGTGCGGGCGCGCAAGCGCCCGGCCCTCGACTGGGGACTGCGCCTGACGCTCGCGGGCACGGCCTTCGCCGTGCCCACGACCGCGCTCGGCGTCGTGCTCGCCCTCGATGTCGTCCGCGGTCCGCGGTGGGCGATGGCGTATGCCGTGCTCGCCTTCGGCGGCTGGGCGTCGCTCACGATCGCCGGCATGATGCTCAAGATCGTGCCGTTCCTCGTCTGGTACCGCGCGTACGGCCCGCTCGTGGGCCGCGCTCCCGTGCCGACGATGGCCCAGCTCTCGTGGCCCGCCGCCGAACGTATCGCGTTCGCGTTGCTGGTGACGGGCATGAGCGCGCTCACGCTCGCGGTCGGTGCGGGTGATGCGACCGCGATCCGCGCCGCCGCCATGCTCGTCGCCGCCGGCGCCGTCTTCTTCGGCGCCGCGCTCGCGCGCGTCGTCCACCACCCCCTGCCCTGGATAAAACCGCCCGCGCCCCCCGCCCGGCCCCGGGCCCCCCC
>JBKKCN010000382.1:0-2546 GCA_046712525.1 Candidatus Rokuibacteriota bacterium | reverse complement strand
GCCTTGGGCTGACCCTCGTAGTGCGACGGCAGCGCAAAAAGCGTGGCCGTGTTGAGCAGGCCCGGCACCGCGTCGTTGGTCACGGTACCCGTGAACTCCACCGCCGCCCCCGCACGACGCGCGGCCTCCTCGAGCGCCGCTCGCTCGGGTCCCTCGCCCACGAGCCGCAGGTGCGCGCCCGACACACGAGCGACGGCCTCCACGAGCGCGCGCAGATTTTTCTCCGGCGCCAGCCGGCCCACGAAGATCACGCAGCCCTTGTCGCGCACGGCGGCGGGATCGGGCGTGAAGCGCGCGACGTCGATGGCGTTGGGCACCACCCGCACCCGCGTCGCGTCGATGCCGTGCTCGCGCACCAGGTACTCCCCCGCTGCCGCGGAGGTGACCACCACGCGATCGGCGACACGGACGGCGAGACGCTCGAGGAGGCGGACGAGCCCGCGCCGCCACCAGCGCGGCGACTGCCGGGAGTAATTGAACGACCACGGATAGCCGCAGCGGACGATGAGGGGCTTGCGGAAGAGCCACTTGGCGACGACGGCCGTCCATGCGCCCGAGGCCTGGTTGGTCTTCAGCACGGAGGCGGCGCGCATCTCGCGACGGTAGAGCCACGGCGCGAGCAGGCTCATGGCCGCCATGCCCAGGCGCGCGGGCCGCGGCAGGACGCGGATACCGCCCAGCGTGGGCTCCAGGGCGGCGTCGCCGGCGCCATAGGTGACGAATGCCACGCGGCCGAGGCGGGGCAGCAGCCGCCGGTACACCTCCGTCTCCCTCTCCGCGATGCCCTGCTCCACCCACATCCGGAGCGAGACGCGGTACGTGAAGAAGAGGATCACCGGCGGGGGCGGCACACGGCCCAGATCTCGCCCCAGCGCACCTGCCGCTCGTCCACGACGAAGTCGGCCGCCGCCATCTCGGCCTCGAACTCCTCCTGCGTGTACTCGATGCGATGGGTGGGATCGAGCCGGTAGTCCACGCCGAGCTCGCGCTTGAGCGGCACCCGCCAGTCGCGCTCGAAGAGCGGCACGCGCACGAGCACGCGCGAGGCGCCCGTGCGCGTCACGGTATCGCGCAGGAAGCTGACGCGGTCGTCGAGGTGCTCGAGCACGTTGGAGAGGATGACGACGTCGAAGGCGCCCGGCGGCAGCCGGCGCGCATCGCCATCTATAAAGGTGATGCCCTCCGCTCCGTGCGCCGCGCGCGCGGCGCGGATGGACGCCGCGCTGTGGTCGATGCCGGTGACGACCGCCTTGCGATCGCGCGCGATGTCGGCGGCGAGGGCGCCGTTGCCGCAGCCGATGTCGAGCACGCGGTCGCCCGCGCCCACCCGGGCCACGAAGAACTCGTGGTAGCGCGTGAGCCGGTGCTTGGCGTGCAGGCCACCGCCGTAACGGATCGACGCGAGGCTGAGCGCGCGATAGACCGCATTGTCGAGCCGGCACAGCCATCGCACCAGGGTGGCGGGCGGCACCGTGCGGCGCACGAGCGCGCCCACGAGGCTCACGCGTCACCCTCGCGCAGCGAGCGACCCTCGCGGAGCGCATGAAACAGCGCGGCGTAGCGCGCCGCGAGCGCCTCCGTGGAATAGGGCGCCATCGCGGCCACCGCCGCCGCGGACCAGCGGGCGAGACGCGCGCGGTCTTCCAGCAGCGCGTCGAGGGCGGCATCCCACTCCTCCCCCGTCGCGCACACGACGCCGTTGTCGCCCGCCCGTAGCACTTCGGCGTACGAGGGCACGGGGCCGGCGAGGGCGGGCACTCCTTGAGCGAGGAAGACGCCGATCCGAAAGAAGCTGTGGCCGCGGTTGTACGTGTTGTCGACCGCGCGCGGCGCGATGCAGACGTCGCCGCGCAGCAGATCGCGCGGCGCCGTGGCGTGCCGCCAGCGGACGAACTCGAAAGGAATCGACAGCGCCGGCCGCGCGTCGGAGACGACCACGAGCGTGATACCGCGCTTGTGCAGCCGCGGCAGCACCGGCTCCAGCTCCGCCGCTTTCACGGAGACCCCGCACCAGATGGCCACCGGCGCCGCACCGGGGTCGTGGCGCTTCCGCAACGCGAAGTGGGCGCGGTCGACGGAATCCGGCACGTATTCCACTCGCGCGGCGACCTGCCGGGCACGCGCGGCGATGAAGGCGGAGGCGGCCGTGACCGCGTCGGCCGCCTCGAGCATCGCGCGGCATTCGTCCACGTGCCGGGCGAGGACGCCGTAGCCGCCGGGCAGGAGCCCCGTCTCGTCGAGGTAGTTGACGCAGAGATCGACCACCACGCGCGCGCCCGCACCCTTCGCGGCGCGGGCGGCGGCGAGGGCGCGCGCGTCCTGCGAGCGCACGAAGACGGCGATGTCGGCAGGCGCGCGCGTATCGTTGACCACCGAGCGCACGCCGTGGCGCTCGAGGTAGGGCAGCAGCTGCAGGCAGCGGATCCAGACGGAGGCGGGCATCCGGTCCCAGTCGCGGTGGCGCACGGGAACGTGCCAGGCCACCGTGAGAGGCGCCGTCATGCGCGCGCCGCCGGTGTCGCCGCGCGCCGGGCGCGCGAGGCGAG
>JBKKCN010000381.1:0-5082 GCA_046712525.1 Candidatus Rokuibacteriota bacterium | reverse complement strand
GCCTTCGTGAATGTCGTCGACAGCATGTTCTTCGGCGGCATCTCGGGCTCGGCGGTGGCCGACGTGTCGGCGCTCGGCACCTTCCTGATCCCGCAGATGGTGCGCAAGGGCTACGACAAGGACTTCGCCACCGTGTTGACGATCTGCACGGCGATTCTGGCCCCCATCATCCCGCCCTCCATCGTGGCGGTCATCTATGCCTGGATGGCGGACGAGTCGGTGGCGGCCATCTTCGCGGGCGGCTACCTGCCGGGGCTGATGGTCGGCATCGGGATGGCGGTGCCGACCTTCATCATCGCCCGCAAGCGCAACTATCCGCGCGAGCCCCCGCCCACCATGGCCACCTTCATGGCGGCCATGCGCAACGCGATGCCGGCCATCATGATCCCGGTCATCATCATGGGCGGCATCGTGAGCGGTTGGTTCACGCCCACGGAAGCGGCGGCGGTGGCGGTGCTGTACGCGCTCATCGTGCCACCGCTCTTTTACCGCGAGCTGTCGTGGAAGGATCTGCCGGAGATCTTCGCCGACTCCGCGCGGCTGTCCGGCGTCATCGGGCTCATCATCGGGCTCGTGGGCGCCTTCGGCTGGGTGCTGACCTACTCCAAGTTCCCCTTCCGCGTGGCGGAGGCCATCCAGAGCGTGGCGCCGTCGTGGTGGATGTTCATGATCTTCATCATCGCGCTCTATCTGTTCCTGGGCACGTTCCTCACGCCGTCGGAGATCATCCTCGTCACGGTGCCGGTGCTGCTCCCGACGGCGCAGGCCCTCGGCATCCACGCCATCCACTTCGGCATGGTGTGCGTGATCGCCTCCGCCATCGGGCACGTGACACCCCCGGTCGGCCTCTGTCTGTTCCTCGGCATGGCGATCAGCGGCCTGCCGATGGAAAAGCTCGTCAAGCCGCTGATGCCATTCCTGGCGGCGATCGTCGTCGTGCTCCTGATCGTCGCCTTCATCCCGGAGACGGTGCTGATGATTCCCCGATGGATGGGCTTCGTGAAGTGAGCCGCCGCTAAGGCAATGTCAGGAAATAAGTAAACGACTTACGTATGTCGGCGCATCGGATGGATCGTGTAGTTCCAGTCGCCATGGAAGCGATGGGGCACGAGGTTGAGCGTGGCCATCTGGGCATCCGTGACGTCTTGGCCTTTCGGATAGGCCCCGCGGTCGAGTTCACATCGCACCCGCAATCCGGCCGCGGTGCGTGTGGCGCCGATCAGATTGACGATCACCGCGAGACTCACGAGTGGCTGGCCGCGCCAGTTGCTGCTGATGTAAGAGAAGAGCCGGTGCTCGATCTTGTTCCACTTGCTGGTCCCAGGCGGGAGGTGACAGACGGTGATCGCCAGGCGCGTGCGATTGGCCAGCCGTTGCAGTTCCCATTTCCACAGCCGTACGCGCGCCCCATTGCTCCCGCCGGCGTCCGCGGTGATGAGCACCGCGCGCGCGCCGATAGCGCGGACGGCCCATCTTGCGCCACCACCGCGCGATCGTCCGGGCCGCGAAGGTGGCCGTGTCGTGATCAATGCCCACGCTGACCCACCCCGCGTTGCGGGTGAGATCGTACACCCCGTAGGGAATCGCCTTGCCGCGCTCCGGGATGAGGAAGTCATGCACCCGGACGGGCGTAAGCTGCCCTTGGGGCCGCCACTGTCGCCCCGCGTTTTTGAAGTCGCCGACCAGTTCCTTCTTCTTCGTATCGACGGAGATGACGGGCTGTGTGGCCGCTTGGAACCGCCGCACCTGCTGGTTGATGTACCGGAACTGCGCGTCGCGGTCCGGGTGGCTCGAGCCTTCGCGGGTCTTGCGGTTGCCCTGCAGACTGTAGCCCGCCGCCACGAGCAGTTCGGCCACCAGTTGCCGGCTGACCGCGTGGCCCATGGCTTGGAGGGCCTCCGCCAAATGCCGCACGCTCTTCGACGTCCAGCGCAGCGGCGACTGCGGATGGCCCGCCGCGGTCGGCTCCACCAACCCTTCGAGATCGGTCAGCAGCGTCGGATCTTTTGCCAGCGTTTTCTTGCGGTCGCCGCCGGGCCGCCGAATCCGTCGCAGTCCGTCGAGCGGGGGCGATGCCAACTCCTTGAGGCCGCGCCGGATGGTGGAATGTGCGATCCCTGTCGCGCGCGCCACCACCGTGATGCCGCCGCGCCCCGTCGCCCGGGCCTCCGTCGCTGCCCAGATCCGGCGCGCGCGTTCCGTCAACGCTGGGGCCAAGGCCTTGTACTTCGCCCGACAGAGCGTGACGTTCACTCGGCCAGCGTACTAACGGAACTCTCATATTCGAGCAGTTATTGTCTGACACCGCCTAAGCGGCCTTTTTCCGCCGTCCACCCGTCGACCGGCCGCGCTTCGTGCTGCGCCCGCGGCTCTTGGCGCGCGGCACCTTCGCGCCCTTTTTCCGCGCCTCCGACAGCCCGATGGCGATGGCCTGCTTGCGGCTGGTGACCTTCTTGCCGCTGCGCCCGCTCTTCAGGGTCCCCTTCTTCTTGCGCCGCATCGCGCTCGCGACGGTCTTGCTGGCACCTCTGCTGTACTTCCTGGCCATTCTGGTTCTCCTTGTTGGCGATTAACCGCACGTCCGCGGACGACCGTTGTTGTTAGAACGGGTCACGGGCGTCTGTTGGAGCTGGGGGGCCCCGATATGCCCCCCCAGACCCCCCAGTCGGCGGACAACCGTACGTCCGCGGACAATCGTCCGTCCGCGGAGGACCGTGGTCCGCGGGCGACCAACGACCGTGTCGCTTGTGGGTGTGCAATCCGCGTGCACGTGGCTGGGTTCGTGGCACAGTAGGGCGCATGCATGCTTATCGGACGCATACGTGTGGGGAGTTGAGGCGGGCGAGCGCGGGGACGGCGGCCCGGCTGGCGGGCTGGGTGCACCGCAAGCGCGATCACGGCAACCTCGTGTTCGTCGATCTCCGCGATCACTATGGGCTCACCCAGTGCGTGATCGACGCCTCGAACCCGCACTTCGCCCAGGCCCAGGATCTGAAACTGGAAACAGTGGTGTCTCTGTCGGGCACGGTCGTTCCCCGCGCCGTGGACGCCGTTAACCCCAAGCTGCCCACGGGCGAGGTCGAGCTGGCCGTGGACGGCCTCACCGTCCTGTCGGTGGCAGACCCGTTGCCCATCCAGGTCAACAGCGACACGGAATACCCGGAAGACACGCGGCTGCGCTACCGGTTCCTGGACCTGCGGCGCGAAGCGCTGCACCGGAACATCGTGCTGCGCGCGGGAGTCATCGCGTCCATCCGCCGGCGGATGATCGAGGCGGGCTTCACCGAGTTCCAGACGCCGATCCTGACCTCGTCGTCGCCGGAGGGCGCGCGCGACTACCTGGTGCCGAGCCGTGTGCATCCGGGCAAGTTCTACGCGCTGCCCCAGGCGCCGCAGCAGTTCAAGCAGCTCCTGATGGTGGCCGGCTTCGACCGTTACTTCCAGATCGCGCCGTGCTTTCGCGACGAGGACGGCCGCGCCGACCGTTCGCCCGGGGAGTTCTACCAGCTCGACTTCGAGATGTCGTTCGTCGCCCAGGAAGACGTGTGGGCCACCATCGAGCCCGTCATCGCCGGCGTCTTCGAGGAGTTCGCGGGAGGCCGGGCGGTCACCCCGCCGCCGTTCCCGCGCATTCCGTACGACGAGGCGATGGCCGTGTACGGCAGCGACAAGCCCGACCTGCGCAACCCCCTCCGTATCAGCGACGTGAGCGCGGTCTTCCGCGATTCGGACTTCGCCGTCTTCGCGTCCGCCGTCGCGCAGGGCGCCGTCGTGCGCGCCATTCCCGCGCCCGGCGCCACCGCGCGCCCGCGCTCCTTCTTCGACAAGCTGAACGCGTGGGCGCGCGAGCAGGGCGCGCCCGGTCTCGGCTACGTCACGCTCGCCGAGGGCGCCGCCAAGGGCCCCATCGCCAAGTTCCTCGACGAGCCGCGACTGGCCGCCCTGCGCGCGGCCACCGGCGTGCGTGACGGCGATGCCGTCTTCTTCGTGTGCGACAAGCGGCCCGCCGCCGCCGTGCTCGCGGGCAAGGCGCGCGCCCGCATCGGCGACGAGCTGGATCTCATCGAGAAGGACGTCTTCCGCTTCTGCTGGGTGGTGGACTATCCGATGTACGAGTACAACGAGGACACGAAGAAGATCGAGTTCAGCCACAACCCGTTCTCGATGCCGCAGGGCGGCCTGGAAGCCCTCGAGAGCCAGGACCCGCTCACGATCAAGGCCTACCAGTACGACATCGTCTGCAACGGCGTGGAGCTGTCGAGCGGCGCCATCCGCAACCACCGCCCCGACATCATGTACAAGGCGTTTGCCATCGCCGGCTACAGCCGGCAGGACGTGGAGGCGCGCTTCGGGGGCATGCTCAACGCCTTCAAGTTCGGCGCCCCTCCGCACGGCGGCGCAGCACCGGGCATCGACCGCATCGTGATGATGCTCGCGGGCGAGCGGAACATCCGCGAGGTCATCGCCTTTCCGATGAACCAGCAGGCGCAGGACCTCATGATGGGTGCTCCCTCGCCCGCAGACCCGCAGCGCCTGCGCGAGCTGCACATCAAGCTCGACCTGCCTCCCGAGCCGGGCAAAGGTGGACCTCAAAAGCCGGCTTGAGGCGCTGGACTGGAGCGCCCTCGAGCGCTCGCTCTGGGAATTCGGCTACGCCAAGACCCCGCAGCCGCTGCTCACTCCCGACGAGTGCGGCGAGCTCGTCGCGCTGTACGCGGACGACGCGCGCTTTCGCAGCACGGTGGACATGGCGCGCTTTCGCTTCGGCGTCGGCGACTACAAGTACTTCGCCGACCCGCTGCCGCCGCTGATACAGGAGCTGCGCACGCATGCGTACCCGCCGCTGGCCGCTGTCGCCAATCAGTGGGAGACCGCGCTCGGCACCGGCATCCTTCACCCGCCCGACCTCCCCAAATTACAGGCGCTCTGCCGGCGCAGGGGACAAACCAAGCCGACGCCGCTGCTGCTGCACTACGAAGCGGGCGGCTACAACTGTCTGCACCAGGACCTGTACGGCGACGTCGTCTTCCCGCTTCAGATCACGTGCTTCCTGAGCCGGCGCGGCGTGGATTACACGGGCGG
>JBKKCN010000380.1:0-11599 GCA_046712525.1 Candidatus Rokuibacteriota bacterium | reverse complement strand
GCCGAGACGCGTGGAGGTGGCGCGGGCGCCACTGGTACAGGCCGCGCAGGCGTCTCCACCGGCGGCGCCGAGACGCGTGGAGGCGGCGCGGGCGCCGAGGGTACAGGCAGCGCAGGCGTCTCCGCCGGCGGCGCTGAGACGCGTGGAGACGACGCGGGCGCCGAGGGTGCAGGCAGCGCAGGCGTCTCCACCGGCGGCGCCGAGACGCGCGGAGTCGGCAACGCGGGCGCCGGCGGCGCGGGAGCCGGGGGCGTCGCGGTCATGACCGGAGCGGCAGGTGCGGGCGTGATCGGGGATGACGCCGGCGTCTGCGCGCGCGGAGTGGGCGGCGGTGTCGGGCGCGGCGTGGGCGGGGTGTCCAGGCGCTGGCGGAGGATGGCACGAGGATTCAGCGGATCACCCAGCCCGCCCGTGCGCCACGCGACGACGCCGAACACGATGACGCTCCCAGCAACGATGGCCGCGAGCACGATCCAGAGCGTACGCGAGACGCGCTTGTGCGGCTTCTGCGCCCGCTCTGCGATCGCCGCGCGCACGGCCGGCCCCGCAGCGGTGGGGGCCGTAGTGGCGGGAGCGCTCCCACCCCGCACGTAGTCCCACGCACGCTGCAGGCGACCGCCGCTACCGGTGGGCGGCACCACCGTCTCTTCGCCGTAGTAGTGGGTGTAGTAGTGCGTGTAGGTGTAGCCGGAGACTTCCGTCTGCAGATCGTTGAGCACGACGCCCCACACCTTCGCGCGCGCCGCCTCCAGGTGCGCCTTGGCGCGCTTGAGCACGAGGCGGCCCACCTTGCCCGCCTGATAGACGAGCAGTACGCCGTCGGCCTGACCCGCCACGATGGCGGAGTCGGTCACCGGCAGCGTGGGCGGCGTGTCGATGAGCACGATGTCGTACTCCGCGCTCACCGCGCGCAAGAACTCGCCCATGGCGGGCGAGGAGAGCAGCTCGGACGGGTTGGCGGGGATCGGCCCCGCCTCGATGATGTTCAGGTTGTCGAGGCCGGGCGAGGCCATGATGTCTTCCATCTCGAAGCGGCCCATCAGGATGTCCGCGACGCCGCGCACGCAATCGCGCCATTGCGCGTTGCCGACGAGGATGTCCGACAACCCGGGCTCGCGCTCGATGCCGAAGAAGCGGTAGATCGACGGCCGGCGCATGTTGCCGCCCACGAGCAGCGTGCGCTGGCCGTTCTGCGCCATGGTGAGGGCGAGGTTGACGATGGTGGTCGTCTTGCCTTCCTGCAGCGTGGGGCTGGTGACCACGAGCACCTTACCGCCGCGCTCCATCCGCTGGAACTGGATGTTCGTGCGCAGCGTGCGATACGCCTCCGCCACCGGCGACTTCGGATCGAAGTGCGTGATGAGCAGCGCGTGGCTCTGCAGCACGTCGGGATCCATGTTCGCGAGCCCGGGTCGCCGCTCCAGCAGTCGCTGCATCGTCTCGCGGGGATCGATGTGCGGCACGATGCCGAGCACGGGGACCTCGAGGTAGCTCTCGACGTCCTCGATGGTGCCGATGGAGGTGTCGAGCGTCTCCTGCACGAAGGCGACCACGAGGCCGAGCATGAGCCCGAGGAGCGCGCCGATGAACAGGGTGTTGAGCGTCTCGCTCCCCACCGGGGCCGCCGGCTCCGCGGCGGGCCGGACGAACGTCACCTCTTCGATGCCCTCGGACTCCTTGATGAGCGCTTCCTGGTGCTTCGTCTTGAGCAGGGTGAGCAGGTCGTCGTTCACCTTGGCGTCGCGCTGCAGCCGCTGCAGGCCGAGCTCGATGGCCGGCACCTCACGGTTCTTCTGCATCAGCTCGCCCATCTGACGGCCGAGGATCTCCTCGCGGTTGCGCAGCAGCGCCACCTGGGCCGCCACCTCGCGCCGCATCTCCGCGCGCACCTCACGCAGGCGGTCGTCGATGGCCTGCAGGCGGGGGTGCTTGTCGGTGACCTCCAGGGCCAGGTTGGTGCGCTCGAGCATCAGATCCGTCTGGGTGGCGGACAGCTTCGCCATCCCGGGGCTCGGCAGATCGATGTACACGCGCTCGGCCACGCTCGCGCTGTCGGTACGGGCCAGGCGCGCCTGCACCTGCTCGAGCTCGGTGCGATGCTGGCGCGTGCGCTCGATGTCGCCCCGCACCTGGGTGAAGAGCGAGAGAAGCACCGTCGACTCGGCGCCGGGCGAGATGACGCGGTTGGCGTCGCGGAACGCCCACACCTCCTCCTCCGCCCGCTTCACGCGCCCCTCCACGTCCTTCAGCTGCGCCTCGATGAACTTGCGCGCCTCCGTGATGCGGGCGTTGCGGTTGATCTTGCTGTAGTCGCGGTAGACCTCGGCCATCGTGTTGGCGAGCTCGCGCGCCTCCTTTGGATTCGTGGAGGTGGCGATGATCTCGAGGATGGAGGTGCTCGGCACGCGCTGCGTGCGGATCTTGCCCGCGATGTTGTCGAGGGCGGCCGTGTACGCCTTCGACTCCCGCAGCGCCTCACCGCGCGTGCTCTGCGGCAGGCGGTGGAGCCGACGCGCCACCTCCTCGAGGATGGGATAGCTCTTGATGAGGCTCGCCTGCGTCTCGATGCTGTCCGACGTCGAATACGACAGCACCTCCACGAGGAGACCCGAGAGCGAGGTGGACTGCTCGAACTTCACCGCCGCCGTCGCCTGGTACGTGGGCACCTTCTGCTTGGCGAGCCAGAAGCTGAAGAGCATGGCCAGGATCATGGAGCCGATGATCGTCCACCGTCGCCGGCGGACGATCAGCCAGTAATCGCGAAGGTTCATCTCGTACTGCGCCATCAGTTCGTCTCCGCCACGGGGCCGGTGATGTACAGGAAGGGTGCCTCCGAAAGGTCGAGCAGCTTGGGCGTGCTCAGACGATGTCCCTTGCTGTCCGCGAGCACTTCCACCCGGGGACGCAGCGGATGGTGACGGTTCACCGCGATCACGCGCGCGAGCTCCTCCGTGTTCAGCCGCACCACGGTGCCGGGCGGGAACACGGAGATCTCCGCCAGCAGCGCCTTGATGAGGGTGGCGGGGAACTCGTCGTGGCGTGTCTTCACGATGTCGCGGATCGCCTCGTGCGGCCGCAGGCGCGGGCGCGACACGGGGGGCGCCGTGAGCGCGGTGTAGGTGTCGACGAGGCCGAGGATCTTCGCGTCGCCGTCGATGGCGGGGCCCTGCAGCCCTTGCGGGAAGCCCTGACCGCGCTCGCGCTCGTGGTGCTCGAGGACGGCGTCGGGGATGCGATCGGAGGGCGGATTCCACTGCCGGATCAGATCGGCGGAGAGGCGCGCGTGCGAGCGGTAGAGCGCCAGCTCCTCCCCGGTCCCCGTGTCCATCTTCCGCGTCACGGCCTCGGGCAGCTGCCAGAGGGAGACGTCGATGAGACATCCCGCCATGCCGAGCGGGAGCAGCCGCGAACGGTCGTAGCCGAGGGCAGCGCCGATACGCACCGCGAGCACCGCCACTCGCGCCTGATGCAGCGCCAGATAATCGCCGCCGCCGCCGGCGGGATTGTTGGCGATCCAGAAGAGGTCCGCGGAGTCACGCAGAGCGATGGCGATGCGATCGACCAGGCTCTCGAGCCGGGGCCACGGCAACGACCCGTGGCCCCGCACCACCTCGCGCACTTCCAGCAGGAATTCCTGCAGGTCGTCGAAGACCGCCTGCGGGTTCTCCGCGGGCGCCGCGGGAGCGCTCGGTGGCACGGCGGGTACGGTGGTGGATGCCGCGGGCCGGGGGGGCGCCGGCGCCTCCGCTCGCTCCGCGGCAGGCGGCGCTGCGGGCGCGTCCGCGGGCGGCTCGAGGGTGCCGAGGCTGGTGCGCGACGTGCGCTCGACTGCCTCCGCAGGCTCCTCGGCCGTCTCTGCCGGCGCCGGACGCGCGGGCGCGGGCGGGGCTTCCCGCACGATGCCCCGCACGAGGTCGCTCATCCGAACCATCAGGACACGCCCACCATGTCCTTGATGACCTCGGCCACGATCTTCTCGCCGATCTGCGTCGCCCGCTTCGTGTAGCCCACCAGCAGCGCGACGTCACACAGGTTGTTGATCTCGCGCGGCGTGCCGCGCGTGAAGTCGAAGATGAGCTTCACGGCCTCATCGGTGAAGATCGGCGCCGTCCGCCCCGCCATCCGCAGGCGGTGCGCCACGTAGGCGGCCGTATGCGCGGCGTCGAGCGTGTTGAGGTGATAGCGGATGGTGATGCGCTGATCGAGGTGCTTGAGCCGGCGCACCTTGCCCGCCAGCTCCGGGGAGCCGATGAGCAGGATGGTGACGAGGAAGCGGTCGTCGGTCTGGAAGTTCATGAGCAGCCGCAGCTCTTCGAAGACGGCGTCGTCGTCGATGAGCTGTGCTTCGTCCACGATGAGAACGGTATCGCGCCCCTCGCGGAAGTTGCGGAAGAACACCTCGTTCAGCCGGTGCAACAGCTCCGACTTGCCCTTCTCCTTGCTCTCCACGCCGAGCTGGTAGAGCGCCTCGCGCAGGAAATCGATGGAATTCCAGCTCGGGTTCGTGAGGAGCCCGATCTCGTACCGCTCCGCCTCCAGGCGCTGGATGAGCGCGCGCGAGAGCGTCGTCTTGCCGCACCCGTATTCGCCGATGAGCATCCCGCAGCCCTTGCGATGGCGCACCGTATACACCAGCCGCACGAGCGCCTCCTCGTGCTCCGGCGACAGGTAAAAGAACTTCGGATTCGGCGAATTGTCGAAGGGCGGCTCGCTCAGCTCCCAGTATGTCTCGTACATCAGTTGACCGTGGCGGTGCGGCCGCCGAAGAGGATGAAGATGCCCGTGTACGCGGTGACGAGGCTCGCGATCACCTGGGCGATGGCGACGTAATCCTGCCACCACTTCACCGCCACCTCGGGCACGGTGACGACGGCGCCCGCCTCCAGCGGCGGCGCCTCGCTCATACCGTAGGTGCGCCCGTTGGGAAAGGTCACGGTGGTGGCGGTCACCTTGGCGCGTGTGCCGGGCCCGCCCGCGAGCGCGACGTACTCGCGTGGCGTCAGGTTGGGGCGGAAATCCTGCGCGCCGGGCGCCTTCACCTCGCCGACGATGTAGATCTTGTCCTCCACGACGGGAAGGACCACCACGTCGCCGTTGTGCAGCGTGATGTTCTGCGTCTCGTCCTTCTCCACGAGCAGGCGTTGCAGATCGACAGGCACACGCTGGAGAGGGCCGGTGCTACCCCCGCGCTCCACGAACGCGACCCGGAGATCGGCGAAGGCGGCGGCGCCGCCTGCCTTGATGACGATGTCGCGCACGCGCTCGCCCTGCGCGAGCTCGAAGCGCTGCACGATGGTGGTCTTGCCGGTGGTTGTCGTCTTGCCGCTCTCCGCCGTGCCGTTGAACGCGCCGCGCACTTCCACCACGTCTTGCAGCAAGGTGAGCGGCGGCACGTAGAGGACGTCGCCGGGCTGCAGCGGCCAGTCGGCGGGAGCCGCCACCGCGGTGCGCAGGTCGATGGAGACGGTCTCCTTGCGCCCATCGGGCCCCACGCGCGTGAGGCGGGCTTCCGAGAGCGCGCCTGCCGACACCAGCCCGCCCGTGAGCTCGAGCACCTCGCGCAGCGAGCCCCCGGTCGCCAGCTCGTATTCGCCGGGCCGGCGCACGGCGCCCGTGAGTAACACCGCCGGCCCCCGTGGAGGCACGTTGATGCGCATGTCTTCGCGCACGAAGGGGTTGTTGCGCAGGTCACCGCGCAGCTCGAAGGCGAGGAGGTCGACCTCGCGCGTGACGCCCTTGTCCGTGACCTGGACGTGACGCACGCTGCCCCGCGGCGTGATGCCGCCCGCGGTGAGGATGACCTCGTGCAGGCGCTGGGTGGCGATCACCTGCATCGTGCCCGGGCGCTCCACCTCGCCCGCCACCACTACTTCGAAGGCGCGGGGGGCGATCACGGCCACGCTCACGTCGGCGTACCGGAACACCGCACGTGCGCGCTCGGCGATCTTGCGATTGGCCTGGAGCAGGGTGAGTCCCCCGACTTCGATGGCCCCCAGGGGCGGGATGTTCAGTGCGCCTTCGGGATCGACAACCACCTGGATGCGTGTAACATCGACGCGCCCGGCGATTTGCACGTCGAGCACGTCGCCCGGGCCCAGACGGTAGTCGGGACCGGCAATATTACGGTTGGCGGTGCCGAATCCGGCGCCCACGTCGACGCGGCTGGGCGTGAATGGTGTGAACGTCCCGGGGGACCTCGGCGCCGGCGGCGCGACAGTTTGTCCAGGCTGTCCCGGCCGGTCCTGTGACTGCGCCAGCGCAAACGTGGGTGCCAGCAGGCAAACCACCAAAACGACGCTTAGCGTTTCACGGAGATAATGGTTCACTGTGCCTCGTGGAAATGACACGTGCAATGGCGTATTTTCCCTTTTTCGCGCGCGTCGGGTCAAGAAAAAAGGCAAGGTTTTTCATGGTTTTTGCAATACCAGCCTTGACACTGCGGGACCGCGAAACGTATCATTCCCCACCGCGCCGGGGTGAACCCGTCGCATACCGCCGATGACTGCCCAGACCGTGCGTAATGCCCTTGTCGCAAGCGCCCTCTTTGCTATAGGCGGCGTGGCTTTAGCCATCTATGCGCTGGTCATTCAGCGTCCGGCGGTTGCCGTTGCCACCCCCTCCCCCCTGAATACTGCCGATGCCCTGCAGGCCGCGTTCGTGACTGTGGCCGAGCGCGTGAGGCCCGCCGTTGTAAACATTGGAACTGTGCAGGTTTCGCGAAGTCGGAGGCCGCCGGCCATGCCCGGACCGTTCTCTGACGACCCGGTCTTCAAGGATTTCTTCGACCAGTTCTTCGGCCGCGGCGGCGGACCCGGGCGCCGGGAAGAGTTCCAGCAGCCCGGCCTGGGCTCCGGCGTGATCATCGACAAGCGGGGGTACGTCCTCACGAACTTCCATGTCATCAAAGGCGCCGACGGCGTGACGGTGAAGCTGTCCTCCAAGCAGGAGCTGCGCGGCCGCATCATAGGGACCGACACGAAGACCGACCTTGCCGTCATCAAGTTCGAGCCCGACGGCGAGCTGCGGGTGGCGACGCTCGGCAACTCCGACACGCTGAAGGTCGGTGAATGGGCCATCGCCATCGGCAACCCGTTCGGCCTCGACCAGACGGTCACGGTGGGCGTCGTGAGCGCCACCGGACGATCGGACGTCGGCATCGCGACCTATGAAAACTTCATTCAGACGGACGCCTCGATCAACCCGGGGAACTCCGGGGGCCCGCTGGTGAACCTGCGCGGGGAGGTCATCGGCATCAATACGGCGATCGTCGCCACCGGGCAGGGCATTGGCTTTGCCATTCCCGCGAACATGGTCAAGCGCGTGACGGCCCAGCTCATCGACCGCGGGCGTGTGACACGTGGCTGGATCGGCGTCGCCCTGCAACCGATGACGCTCGAGCTCGCGCAGTCACTCGGGCTCAGCGACACGCGCGGCGCGATCGTGTCCCGGGTGTCGCCCAAGAGCCCGGCGGAGGCGGCCGGCCTCACCCAGAACGACGTGATCGTCGCCTTCGACGGCGTCCCCGTCGACGATTATCACCACCTGCAGCGCCTGTCGTCGGATGCGGACGTAGGCAAGACCGTCAAGGTCGACTACGTCCGCAAAAAAGCCCGCCAGACCGTCGACGTCAAAGTGGCCGAAGCCCCCGACACCGTCGCGCCAGCCCCAACCCGCTGAAGGGCCCCCAAGCCCCCTGGCGGCGGACGTTCCTCAAGCCACGAAGGGCGGGATCGGGGGGATCTCGACCTGCTGAGTCCTGACTTCGCGCACGCCGGGAACGCTGCGGGCGACCTCGACCGCGCGGTCGAGCGCGGCGGTACCTTCGAGGGTGACGACGCCGTCCTTGGCGTCAACCGAGATGCGGTAGCGGCGCGTTTCCGGATGAGTGGCGAGGGCGACCTGCACACGCGAGGCGAGGGCGCGCGACGCGATGAGGCGACGGCCGACGTCCGTGGTCTGCAGCTCGGGCCGGCGCACGGCGTGCTCGACCATCCCCACCACGGCGTCGTACTTCAGCATCTCCGTGTTCACGATCATCTCGTAGAGCATGGGGTCGGAGATGTCGACTTCGTACAGGTACCGCATGCGCCCGGACTTCTCCGAGTCATCCCGCCGCACGAAGTCAGCCGCCGCGCGGTGGCTCGGAGTCTCACCCGTCATCGCGGACACGCGCCGCACCCACGCCTTCACGCGATGCTCGAAGGGCGCGATGACGCGCACGCGCAGGACGTGCGGGATCCCGCGCAGAAGCCACTGCCCGCCCCCGCGCAGGAAGACGGCGTCGTCGAGCTCCGCCAGCTCCAGCAGCGTCGTCTGCAGCACCGTGATGTGGTGGCGCGTCTCCGTGTCGAAGCGCTCGAAGATCGTCGGCTTCGACTCGTCGAGATGCGAGAGCTTCTCCTCCGCGAGCCCGTAGCGCCGCACGGCGTCGAGCAGGAGCTCCTGGTCGACGTAGCGGTAGCCGAGCTTCTGGGCGAGCGCCATGCCGATCTCGGGACCGCCGGCGCCCATTTGGGTCGAGATCACGATGATGGCCATAGCTCACCCCCGCCGATATTTATCCCTGAATGCCGTGGGGGCGATGGCGATGCGCTTTCCACCCACGTCCTCGAGGATGTAGACCTCATCCGAGAGCGATCCGCTCGCGAACACCTCGAAGACCTCGAGGGCCGCTTCCAGGCTGCTGCCCTCCCGCTCCTTCATCAGCGCCTCGACGGCCGCGCACGCCAGCCTCATGCGACGGCTCCTTCGACAGCTCGCATCGTCCGCCTCCCGCCCCTCGAGTGGCGCACAGCCTATCCCACCTGCCGGCTGTGCGCCAACGCGCTCAACCCGCGCGACGCTCGACGGACACCGACCCGCTCGGGGCTGGCCGCGGGTGGGGAAGACGGTCGAACGGCGGCACGAACGAGTAGGCCGGCCATGGACCTGTCGGCACCACTGCGACGCCCGTCGCGCGCGACGCGATGGGCGCGATGCGCGTGAGGAAGCCGGGCAGCTCCGCGCGCGGAACGAGGAACGCGACGGAGGCCGCCACGTTGCCGGCGGTGCCCGCGGGCCGGTAGCGCACGTGCGGCAGCTCCGCGTGCGCGATCAGATTTTCGCCGAGTGCCTTCAGCTGCCGCTCATCTGCTGAGCTTCCGTCTGTCCGGAGCCCCGCGTGCTGCGTGACCGAGCAGTCGAGGCGCAGGAGCTTGACGGTCATCTCCACGCACCCCCGGATGAGAGCCAGGGCGGAGTCGATCGCTTCGCGACGGCTGGAAAGCCAGGCGTCGGCGCCGAGCGCGCCGGCGAGAGTCGCGTAGTGGAAGGGCAGCACGGCGTGGGCATCGAGCGTGGAGGCGACGATGTCATGGTGGGTGGCCAACAACCTGGGATTGGGCGCGGGGACGGTGTCTACAGCGGCGGTGATGAGGGAGCGATCACCCCAGCGCCGAACGGTAACGGCGGCGTCCCTGATGCCGGAGGAAGGAGCGCGCCACGCCGGCGGCAGGCCCTCGACGAGCGCATAGAGGTAATCGTCCACTTAGATCACCGAGGTGCCGCGCGGATGGTGGGGTTGGCACGCTGCCTGTCGAGGCGTCGTCGCACTTGCTCCTCCCCACTGCGCCAGCGAGCGCTCATCACTGAGGGGGTGTCCCGGCGGTGATGGCGGGAAGGGTACGAAGGCTCGCGCCTCACGTCAAGAGCGAAGACTGTGCCATACTTCACGTGCTGTGCTGCGGCCGCGTCGCCTTCTCCTCATGGTTCTCCTAGGCGCTCACCTCGTCCTTCCTGCCCGAAGCGTGGCCGCACCTGCGCCGGCGGGGCTGCCGTCGCAGGTTCCCGAGCATACGCGCACGCGGCTGCAGGACGTCACCGAGCATTCGACCGTGTCCACCCGGGTGGCGGCCGAGCCATTCCCCGGCCGCCTCGACGTGTTCGAGTACCTGCTCGACCATCCCGAGTTCGCCACGCACGTCACGCGCACGCTGAAGCTCGCGCGTTACCGCATCTGGCGGACGCCCGAGGGACTCGCGATCGACGACGGATGGGGGACGGTGGGAACCTTCGAGGTCGTGCACGCCGCGCCCGGTATCCGCGTCATGCACGCACAGGGCGAGTACCAGCACCGTCTCGTGCCCAACATCCGCGGCCAGGCGGTGGTGTTGATCGACTACGCCGCGAAATCCGGCGCCGACAGCAAGCACGCCATCCAGACGGCCATCACCGGCTTCGTCAAGCTCGACAGTCGCGTCCTCTCCCTTGCCGGCAAGCTCGCGAGCGCAGTGGCGAACGTCAAGGCGGACCGGGAAGGCAGGCAGCTCGTGAAGATGTTCGCGCGCACCGTGCAGGCCATCGAGCAGGATCCGGCAGGCGTCTACGAGCAGCTGCGCCAGAAGCCCGACGTGCCGCCACGCGAGCTGGAGCAGTTCCGGCGGCTTCTCAAGCTGCCGGCCCCCGTCGGGCCCGCGGCCGCCCGCTGACGTCGCGCGCCTGCTGGGCGAGGGCGCGGTGCAGCCGCGCCTGTGCCTCGGCATGCTCCGGCCGCGTGCGCAGCGTCTCACGTGCCGCGCGCTCCAGCTCGCTCCACTTGTTCTGCGCCTCCAGCGCCGCCCACAGATCGCGATGGGCGCGCGCCGCGTCGGGGAACACGTCGAGGGCGGCTCGCGCCTGCGCCTCCGCCTCCTCGTACCGCCGCTGAGCGAGCAGCACGGACGCGAGCGCGGTGTGCGCGACCAGGGAGTCGCTCTGCAGCCGGAGCGCCTCGCGATATGACCGCTCGGCGTCCACGTAGCGCCGTCGCTCGAAGAACAACTCGCCCAGGTCGCAGTGTGCGCGCACGTAGTGGGGCTTGAGCGCGATGGCAGCCCCGAAGGCGGCTTCGGCCTCTTCGTAGCGTCGTTGCCAGTACAGCGACACACCGAGCCCGCGATGGAGCGCGGGATGGTCGTCGCGCGCGCGCAGCGCCTCTCGATACGCCTCCTCCGCCTCCGCATGCCGCCCCTGCCGGCCCAGGCCGAGAGCAAGGTTGGCGCGCGCGCGCACGTGGGAGGGGTCGACACTGATGGCCTCGCGCAGCGCCGCTTCGGCGTGCGCATGGCGGCCCTGGCGGCCGAGGGCGACGCCGAGCTCGAACCAGAGATCACCGTCGTGCGGACGCAGCGCGGCGGCGCGGCGGAGGGCTGCCTCCGACTCGGCGTATTGCGCGAGGGCGCCCAGGGCGAGCCCCCGCCCCGCGTGCAGGTCGGCGTCGTCGGGACGCAGGGCGAGCGCAGCGCCGTAGGCGGCCGCTTCCTCCACCCACCGTCCCTGCCGGCGGAAGATCGATGCCAGCGCCACGTGCGCCGCCAGAAAGGTGGGGCGGTGGTGAAGGGCCGCGTGAAATGACGCGGCGGCCTCGTCGTGCCGTCCCTCCCGCTCGAGGACGATGCCGAGGTGGTAATGCGCCCGCGCATCGCCGGGTGCCAAGCGTATCGCCTCGCGAAAGGCCTGGGCCGCCTCCGCGTAGCGGTGACGCTTGCGAAGCGTGCGTGCGAGCGCGCCGGCCGCTGCGCTTTCACGCGGGCGTCGCCGCCCCGCCTCGCGAAAGGCGGCGCCGGCGTGCGCGGCGCGGCCC
>JBKKCN010000379.1:0-6550 GCA_046712525.1 Candidatus Rokuibacteriota bacterium | reverse complement strand
AGCGGATGCTGGCCGGGCGCCAGGCAGGCGTGCTCGTCGTGGACGGGGAGGGGCGCCTCACGGGAATCTTCACCGAGCGTGACGTCTTGACGCGCGTCGTGGGCAAGGATCGCGACTCGCGCCGGACCCGCCTCGCGGAGGTGATGACGGCGAGCCCGGAAGCCCTCACCAGCCGCGACCGGGTGGCCTTCGCCATCCACTGCATGAGCGTGGCCGGCTACCGCACGGTGCCGCTCGTGGACGATGAGCGGCGGCCGGTGGGCATTGCGACCGCCACCGACGTCATCCGGTGGCTCGCAGGCCTCTTTCCGGAGGCGATCCTCAACCTGGCGCCGGGCGACGCCATGAAGCGACCGGGAGAGGTCGATAGCGGCTAGGCCGGTGGTGCTCGGTCGTGGTCTAACCAGTGATAAACCTTGCCGATCCGGGCGCGCTCCGATAAGATGAGCCACGCCTAGCCGGACGAGGTATCTGCCTCTCCGCGCCGGGTGGCCTCAGCGGGAATCCCCGAGCGGCTTACGCGTAGTCTCGCGGTGTGCGCGAGGTCGAAGGTGGTCCGAAAAACAGGGAGAGGATAGTCGATGACTGAGACCGCGGCGCCCGCCACGGGTGTCCAGAAGCCGCGCAGGGACCTCGATCGCGCCGTCATCCGTTTCGCCGGCGACTCCGGGGACGGCATGCAGCTGACCGGTGAGCAGTTCACGACCGAGTCGGCGTGGGCGGGCAACGACATCTCGACGCTGCCGAACTTCCCCGCCGAGATCCGCGCCCCTGCCGGCACGCTCTTCGGCGTGTCGAGCTTCCAGCTCCAGTTCGGCAGCCAGCGCGTGTACACGCCGGGCGATCGCCTGGACTGCCTGGTGGCCATGAACCCCGCCGCCCTCAAGGTGCATCTGCGCGATCTCAAGACGGGCGGGCTCCTCATCGTCAACACAGCCGCCTTCGACAAGCGCAACCTCGACAAAGCGGGCTACGCGGCCGATCCACTCGAGGACACCGCGCTCGGCGAGCGGTACCGGCTGCACAAGGTCGACATGAGCGGGCTCACGCACGAGGCCATCAAGGACCTTCCCCTCAACACGAAGGAGAAGGACCGCACGAAGAACTTCTTCGCGCTCGGCCTCGTGTCCTGGATCTACACGCGTCCGCTCGAGCCCACGCTGGAGTGGATCACGAAGAAGTTCGCCAAGAGCGAGGCCATCGCGCAGGCGAACACGCGCGTGCTGAAGGCGGGCCACGCCTACGGCGAGACGGCGGAGATCTTCAGCGAGCATTACCAGGTCGAGCCCGCGGAGATGGCGCCCGGCCTCTATCGCGCGATGACGGGCAATCAGGCTATTGCCTGGGGCCTTCTCGCCGCGGCACAGCGCTCGACGCTGCCCGTCGTGTACGGCGCGTATCCCATCACCCCCGCCAGCGGCATCCTCGAAGCACTCGCCATGCACAAGCGCTTCCGCATCCGCACCATCCAGGCCGAGGACGAGATCGCCGCCGTCACCGCGGCCATCGGTGCCGCCTTCGGCGGGGCCATCGGCGTGACGGCCTCGAGCGGTCCCGGCATCGCGCTCAAGAGCGAAGGCATCGGCCTCGCCGTCACCGCTGAGCTGCCGCTGGTGATCTTCGACATCCAGCGCGGAGGGCCGTCCACGGGGCTGCCCACCAAGACGGAGCAGGCGGACCTGATGCAGGCGCTCTACGGCCGCAACAGCGAATCGCCCATCGTGGTGCTGGCGCCCGCCTCCGCCGGCGACTGCTTCTACATCGCCTACGAGGCCGTCCGCATCGCGGTCAAGTACATGGTGCCCGTGATGGTCCTCAGCGACGGGTATCTGGCCAACGGCTCCGAGCCATGGCTCATTCCGGATCCGGACACGCTGCCACCCATCGACGTGCAATTCCGCACGGAGAAGGAAGGGTTCTTTCCGTACCTGCGCGATCCCGCCACGCTCGCGCGCCCGTGGGTGCGTCCCGGCACGCCCGGGCTCGAGCACCGCATCGGCGGCATCGAGAAGCAGGACGTCACCGGCAACATCTCCTACGATCCCGACAACCACGACCACATGGTGCGCACGCGCGCGGAGAAAGTGCGCCGCGTGGCGCAGGAGATCCCGCCCACGTCCATCAACGGTCCCGCCACCGGTGATCTCATCGTGGTGGGCTGGGGCGGCACCTACGGCGCCATCACCTCCGCGGTGGAGCGCGCGCAGGCGGACGGCAAGTCGGTGGCGGCCATTCACCTCCGGCACCTCAATCCGCTTCCGCCCGACCTCGGCCACATCCTGCGCGAGTACCGCAAGGTCCTCGTGCCGGAGATCAACAGCGGCCAGCTCGTGCGGGTGCTGCGCGCGGAGTATCTCGTGGACGCGGTGGGCTTCAACCGCGTGCGCGGGCTGCCGCTGGCGAGCGACGAGATCTACGAAGCCATCAACCAGCTCCTCGGGGGACAGGCATGAGCGCGTCAGGGGCGGAGACCGGGGCGTCCGCGACGCCCAAGCTCACCAAGAAGGACTTCGAGTCCGACCAGGACGTGCGCTGGTGTCCGGGCTGCGGCGACTACGCCATTCTCAGCGCCGTGCAGAAGTCGATGCCCGACCTCGGCATCCCGAAGGAGAACATCGTGTTCATCTCGGGCATCGGCTGCTCGAGCCGCTTCCCGTACTACATGAACACGTACGGCTTCCACACCATTCACGGCCGGGCGCCTGCCGTCGCCACCGGCCTGCGCGTGGCGCGTCCCGACCTCAAGGTGTTCGTGGTCACGGGGGACGGTGACGGTCTTTCCATCGGCGGCAACCACATGCTGCACGTGCTGCGCCGCAACGTGAACCTCACCATCCTGCTCTTCAACAACCGCATCTACGGCCTCACCAAGGGTCAGTACTCGCCGACGAGCGAGCTCGGCAAGATCACGAAGTCCACGCCCATGGGCTCCGCCGACCGTCCCGTGAACCCGCTCTCGTTCGCGCTCGGGTGCGGCGCCACCTTCGTGGGTCGCACCGTGGATCGCAACATTCCGCACATGGACGAGATGCTGAAGCGGGCCGCCCTCCACAAAGGCACGGGCTTCCTGGAGATCCTCCAGAACTGCAACGTGTACAACGATCTCGCGTGGAACGTCATGTACGACAAGGAGTCGAAGGCGCAGTACGAGCTGCGCCTGCAGCACGGCAAGCCGCTCCTGTTCGGGCCGCCCGCCGACCGCAAGGCCGTCATCATGGAGGGCGTGGTGCCCAAGGTGGTGAGCGCCAAGGACGTGCAGGAGAGCGCGCTCTGGATCCACGACGAGAAGAACATCAACGCGGCCAAGCTGCTCGCCGACCTCTTCGCGCCCGATTTCCCGGTGCCCGTCGGCGTGCTCGCCCAGATCGACGCGCCCATCTACGAGGACATGATCCTCGAGCAGGAACAGCGCGCCATCTCCGACCGCGGCCCCGGCGACATCGCGAAGCTGCTCACGTCCGGCGATACCTGGAAAATCGGCTAACTCGAAATAAATGACCCCGTGACGCGCCCCAGCGGAAGAAGCACAGTCGGCGGGGGCATTAACTTGTTTGATCGGGGAGCCTCGAAGGGCCCCCCGAACCCCCCGGCGTGTCCCGTCCACGTATGCCGCTGAGTCGCGCTCTTCTTTCCGATCTCAACCGAGTGCTGGGTCGCGACGGTCTCGTCGTGTCGCACGAAGGTCGCATGACCTACGAGTGCGACATGCACACGCTCTACAAGGGCGAGCCCGATGCGGTCGCCTTGCCCCGCACCACCGACCAGGTGCAGGCGATCGTGCGCCTCTGCCGGCGCGCGCGCGTGCCCATCGTGCCGCGTGGCTCGGGCACCGGCCTCATCGGCGGCGCCACCGCGCCCACGGGCGGCGTCATGGTATCGCTGACGCGGATGACGTCCATTCTCGAGGTCGACCTGCCGAACCGCTGCGCGACGGTGCAGCCCGGGCTCATCAACCAGCGGCTCACGAACGCGGTGCGCGAGCGCGGCTATTACTTCGCGCCCGATCCCTCCAGCCAGATGGTCTCCTCCATCGGCGGTAACGTCTCGACGAACGCGGGCGGCCCGCACTGCTTGAAGTACGGCATCACCACCAATCACGTCCTCGGCCTTGAGTTCGTCACCGGCGCTGGCGAGCTCGTCCACCTCGGCGGCAAGACGGCGGACCGGCCCGGCTACGATCTCACCGGACTCACGGTCGGCTCCGAAGGCACCTTCGGCCTCGTCACCGCCATCACGGTGCGCCTGCTGCACGCGCCGGAGGCGGTGAAGACGGCGCTCGCGACCTTCACGTCCGTGGTCACCGCCTCCGAGGTGGTATCGGCGATCATCGCGGCCGGCATCACGCCCGCCGCCCTCGAGATGCTCGACGAGGCCATGATCAGGGCCATCAACGCGGGCGTGGGCGCGGGCTATCCGGAGGGCGCGAGCGCCGTGCTGCTCATCGAGCTCGACGGTCCGCTCGCCGAAGTGGAGGCCCAGGCCGAGCGCGCGGCCGTGATTTGCCGCGAGGGGGGCGCGCTCAGCGTGAGCGTGGCGCGCGACGACGCCGAGCGCGCGCTGCTCTGGCGAGGGCGCAAGGAAGCGGCGGGGGCCGTGGGCCGGCTCACCGCGAATTACCTGCTTCAGGACGCGGTGGTGCCGCGCTCGAAGCTGCCCCAGATCATGCGGGAGATGGTCGCCCTCGGCGAGCGCCACGGTCTGCTCATCGCCAACGTCTTCCACGCCGGCGACGGCAACCTGCACCCGCTCATCTGCTACGACGACCGCAAGCCCGACGAGCTGCGGCGCGCGATGATCATCAACGAGGAGCTGCTCAAGGCGTGCATCGCCCTCGGCGGCAGTGTGACGGGCGAGCACGGCGTGGGCAGCGACAAGGCCAAGAACCTTCCGATGCAGTACGCCGACGCCGACCTCAACTTCATGTACCGCCTGCGCAACGTCTACGACCCCGACCGCATCATGAACCCCGGCAAGCTGTTGCCGTCCCATCCCGCCTGCGGCGAAGGCTTCAAGCCCACCCGCCCAAAACTTCCGGCAGGCGCGTGGATCTGAGCGGCAGGCCATGACGACCGCCACGCGCACGATAGGCGGTGCGCTCGCATCGCGCCTCAGCGCCGACCGCGTGCGCGACGAGACCGGGGTGTGTGCGGCGGCGGCCATCGACGGCGCGGTGCCGCGCTGGGTGGTGACGCCTCTGTCGCTGGACGAGATCGCCTCCGTGGTCGCGCTCGCCCACGACGAGCGCCTTGCGGTGGCGGTGCGAGGCTCGGGCAGCGCGCTCGAGCTGGGACGGCCCCCGTCGCGCCTCGACGTCGTCATCGATCTGCAGCGTCTCGACCTGGTCCTCGAGTACGAGCCGGACGACCTCACGGTGACGGTGCAGGCGGGCGTCACCGCGAACGCACTCGCGCACCGGTTGGCCGCGCACCGTCAGCTGTTGCCGGTGGACCCACCCGGGTGGGCGGCGCGCACACTGGGAGGGCTCGCCGCCACCCACATGTCGGGGCCGCTCCGCGCGCGGTACGGCACCATGCGTGATCTCCTCCTCGGTGTCCGTTTCGTGCAGGCCGACGGGGTGGTGACGTGGGGCGGCGCCAAGGTGGTGAAGTCGGTCACGGGCTACGACGTTCCCAAGCTGATGACGGGCGCCCTTGGCACGCTGGGCGTCCTCGGCGAGTTGACTCTGCGGCTGCACCCGCTGCCGGAGTTCGAGGGCACGTGGCTGCTGGTGTTCCGCTCGGCGGGGGCGGCGCAGGAGTGCGTGAGCCGTCTCGTCGATTCCACCGTGCAGCCGAACCGCGTGGAACTTCTGAACGAGCGCGCCGTCGCCGCCTGTGCGCTCCCGCGCGCGGTGGCGGCGGTGGCGCTCTCGGTGGCGACGGTGGAGCCCGCCGTGCGCTCACAGCAGGCAGCGATCGCGTCCATCACCCAGCGCGCGGGCGGGACCGTGCAGACGATGGGTGCGGCCTTCTGGCGCACGTACGATCGCGCGCTCGCCGATGCGCCCGGGGTGACGCTGCGCGTGGCGACACTGGTGAGTCGCCTTGCCGACACGCTGCGTGACATCTCCGAGGCCGTGACGCCAGCGCCTCTCATCGGCGGCGCGGCGATGGCGGGTGTGCTGCGCGCGGTGTTTCCCGCGGGCGATACGACGGCGACAGTGGCGAGCATCGAGCGTTTGCGGGCGGTGGTGGCGGAGATCGGCGGCAGCGTGGTGATCGAGCGCGGCCCGCGTGCGCTTCGCGTGGCCGTCGATCCGTGGGGACCGATCGCACAGCCGGAGCTGGACATCATGCGCGGGCTCAAGCACGAGTTCGATCCGCGCGGCGTCCTGAATCCCGGCCGTTTCGTGGGCGGGCTGTGATGACGCCGGACACCGCCGCGCTCGCGTCGCCGGAATCGATGACGAGCCTGCGCGGATGTGTGCACTGCGGCATCTGCCTGCCGCACTGCCCGACCTATCAGGTCCTCGGCGAGGAGATGGACTCGCCGCGCGGGCGTCTCTATCTGATGCGGGCGGTGGCCGAAGGGCGCCTCGAGAGAACGGAGA
>JBKKCN010000378.1:0-7006 GCA_046712525.1 Candidatus Rokuibacteriota bacterium | reverse complement strand
GTGGTCACCACCACGATGTTCAACGCCGCCTATCGGGCCGCAGGTCGGCCCGAGGCCAACTTCGTGATGGAACGACTCATGGACCTCGGCGCGCGCCGGCTCGGCATACATCCCGCCGACCACCGCCGGCGCAATCTCATCCGCGCCGCCGAGATGCCGTACCGGCCGGGCCTGACGTACAAGGACGGCGTGCCCGTCACCTACGATCCCGGCGACTACCCCGCCGCCTTCGACAAGGTGCTGCGCGCGTTCGGCTACGACGAGTGGCGCAAGCGCCAGCTCGCGACGGCGGGATCCGCGCGGCCCGTCGGCGTGGGCATCGCCTGCTATGCGCAGGGTACGGGCCTCGGGCCCTTCGAGGGCGCCACCGTGCGCGTGGACGCGCAGGGCAAGGTGGTCGTCATCATCGGCGTGGCCGCCCAGGGCCAGGGCCACGCCACGACGCTGGCGCAGGTGGCGGCGAGCACGCTCGGCGCCAACCTCGACGACGTCACCGTGATGGGCGGCGACACGAGCCTCATGCCGTACGGCATGGGCACCGGCGGCAGCCGCGTCATGGTGAACACGGGCCCCGCCGTCATGCGCGCCGCCGCCGAGGTGCGCGAGCGCGCCGCCCTCGTGGCCGCGGAGCTCCTCGAGTGCGCGCCCGAGGACATCCGCATCGAGTCCAGCCGCGCTTTCGTGGCGGGCATGTCCGATCGCGCGCTGCCGCTCTCGCGCGTGGCGCAGGCGGCCGTGCGCTCGAAGACGCTGGCCGCCAAGACGGGCGAGCCCGGGCTGAATGCGTGCACGTGGTTCTACCCGGACACGGTGACGTGGGCGTTCGGGACTCAGATTTGCGCGGTCGAGGTCGACGTCGACACCTGCCGCGTGCGCCTGCTACGGCATTCGTACCTGCACGATCCCGGGCGCGCCATCAACCCCGCCATCGTGGAAGGGCAGCTCCAGGGCGGCGCCGCGCAGGCCATCGGGACCGCCCTCATGGAGGAAGTGGTGTACGACGAGCAGGGGCAGCTGCTCAGCGGCAGCCTGATGGATTACGCCATCCCGAAGGCGGACGACCTGCCCTGGCTCGACATCACGCTCGACGAGCACCCGTCCGTCATCAATCCGCTGGGCGCCAAGGGCGTGGGCGAGAGCGGATGCATCGCGGGCGCGAGCGCCGTGGCCAACGCGGTGGAGGACGCGCTCGCCGACCGCGGCGTCGTCGTGCGCGAGCTGCCCGTGACGCCGGCGCGCCTGTTCGCGCTGTTGCGGGGAGCGCGCCCATGAAGCTCGCCGTCGAGTTTCCCAGCGTGGCCTACCGCGAAGGCCACGAGGCCGTGCGCCGCTTCTCACAGGCCGTGGAGCGCATCGGCTACGATCACATCGACGTCTTCGACCACGTCGTGATGGGCTTCCCCGTGGACGGCCGTCCCTCCGGACCCTACAACCCGGCCATGCCCATCCTGGAAGCGCTCATGACGCTGTCGCACATCGCCGCCGTGACCACGCGCGTGACGCTCGGCACCGAGGTGCTCGTGCTCCCGCAGCGCCAGCCTGTGCTCGTCGCCAAGCAGGTGAGCACGCTCGACACGCTTTCCGGCGGCCGCGTGCGCCTGGGTGTGGGCGTGGGCTGGCAGGAGTCGGAGTACGAGGCGCTCGGCGAGGACTTCCACACGCGCGGAGCGCGTATGGACGAGGCCATCCGCCTCCTGCGCTCGTCCTGGAGCGATGCGCGCGTCGATTCCGCCGGTCCGCACTATCACGTCAAGGCGATGAGCATGGAGCCAAAGCCGCCGCAGGGCGGCGCGCTACCCATCTGGGTGGGCGGCAACTCGGAGGCGGCGTACCGCCGCGTGGGGCGGCTCGGCGACGGCTGGCTCGCGAGCCGCGTGGGCGAGGCCGCCGATGCGCGCACGATCATCGCGACGATCGGGCGCCACGCGGAAGAGGCGGGTCGCGACCCGCGCGCCATCGGCCTGCAGAGCATGGTGGCTCCGCCGCCGCGCGATGCAGAGAGCAAGCGCTTCTACGCCGAGCACGACCAGGTCGTCGCGCGCGTGGCCGCGCTACAGACTATGGGCTTCGGCTGGGTCGCGCTGAACGCGACCGCGATCTTCCAGGCGGGCGCGCGGTCCGTCGACGCCATGATCGACGCGCTCGCTGCGCTGCACCTGCGGCTGCGGAAGGAAGTCGGTTGAGGGGGTCAGACTTTGACTTCTAAACATTAGCGGGCCTCCTGGCACACCGCGTGCTGAGAGAGCATGGCACGTCGGCCGCGATTCTTTGCTCCGGGGTTGCTTTATCACGTCATCGCGCGGGGCAATCAGCGACAACTGACGTTTCTGACCGACCGCGACTACCACGCCTACCTCATCCGTCTGGCGACGTACCAGAAGCGATACAGCGTCAAGCTTTACGCGTACTGTCTGATGCCGAATCATGTTCACCTTCTGCTGCAGACGTCCGAGGTGCCGCTCGCGAAGTTCATGCAGGGGTTGCAGCAGTCCTACACCCAGCGGTTCAACCGGGTACACGGCAAGGTCGGCCATCTGTTCCAGGGGCGATACAAGGCGATCGTCTGCGAGAGGGACGAGTATCTCGTGACCTTGATTCGCTACATCCACCTCAATCCCGTGCGCGCTCGATTGGTCGACGATCCCGAAGCGTATCCGTACAGTGGGCATCGAGCGTATCTCACGGGTGATCGAATGGCGCTCATCGACCCGGGTCCCGTCGTGAAGGTGCTCGGCGGTCAGGCGGCTTACCGACGATTCGTCCTGGCCGGGATTGGCGCGGGCCACGATGAGCGCTACTACCAGACCGAGGACCAGCAGTTCCTCGGCGCGCGGCCGGCTGCCCAAGGAACTGGGCAGGCTGCCCAACCGGCTGGCGTGCTGCCTCGAAAACCGTTGGATGTGGTCGTCAAGGAACTGGCCCGCCAGATCCCCCTGGATGTCCGCACGCTGCGGAGCCCGGACCGGAGTGAACCCGTCAGCACCGGCCGCGCCGTCCTGAGTTTTGTTCTGGTGAGGCGACTTGGATACCGCGTCGCGGACGTCGCTGCCGCGGTGGGCCGGGACTCTGCCACCATCAGCGTCATCGTGTCGCGCCTGGCAAGCCGCCTCGAGTCAAATGACCGCATCGCCGCAGACGTGGCGCGCCTGAGCCGAAATGTTTAGAAGTCAAAGCCTGACCCCGTGACGTTGACGCCTGCATTCACGCCGTCTATGCTCTCGCGATACATGCGTCTGGCGAACAAGGTGGCGGTCATCACGGGGGGAGCAGCGGGGATCGGCTTCGCGTACGCGCGGCGCTTTCTTGCCGAAGGCGCGCGCGTGGTGCTGGCCGACGTCGCCGATCCCGTGGCGGCGGCGGGCAAGCTCGACGCGGGTGAGCGTGCGCTCGGCGTCGTCACCGACGTCAGCGATTTCGCGTCGGTCAAGGCCATGGTGGACGCCGCCGTCGCCCGTTTCGCCCGCATCGACGTGCTCGTCAACAACGCCGCCCTCTTCGCGCCCCTCACTCCGAAGCCTTTCGACGAGATCCCCCAGGCGGAGTGGGATCGCGTCATGGCGATCAACGTGCGAGGCGTGTGGAATTGCGCGCGCGCGGTGGCGCCCGGCATGCGCGCGCAGGGAAGCGGGCGCATCATCAACGTCGCCTCCGCCATCGTCGCCAAGGGCACCGCGATGCTCATGCATTACGTGACGTCCAAGGGCGCGGTGGTGGCCATGACCCGCGCCCTCGCCCGCGAGCTGGGACCGGCGGGGATCGCCGTCAATGCGGTGGCGCCGGGCTTGATCATGAGCGACACCGTGCAGGCCAATCCCGACATCGCGGCCTTCCAGCGCGCCGCCGTCATGCAGTCTCGCTCGCTCAAGCGCGAAGCGTTCCCCGAGGACGTCGAGGGCACCGTGGTCTTCCTCGCCTCCGACGACAGCGCGTTCATGAGCGGTCAGACGCTCATCGTGGACGGCGGCTCGGTGTTTTCAACCCTGTGATGAACGAAGTCCCCGTCATCGACCTCACGCCCGCCCGGCACGGCGGAGCCGACGAGCGCGCGCGTGTGGCAGCCGCCATCGACGCCGCCTGCCGTGAGATCGGATTCTTCGCCATCACCGGCCACGGCGTGCCCGATCGCCTCGTCCACGACCTGCGCCGCGCCGCGCACGAGTTCTTCGCGCTGCCGCTGGGCGACAAGCTGGCCGTGCGACATCCCACGGGCATGAACCGTGGCTATCACCCGGTGGGCGGCGAGGCGCTCTCGAAGGCCAACGACACCGCGGCGCCGCCGGATCTCAAGGAGTTCTTCCACGTCGGTCCGGTGGAGACCGCGGGTGATCCGTACTACACCGCGCCCCTGGGCCGGCGGCACTTCGAGCCGAACATCTGGCCGGCGTCGCCCGCCGGCTTTGCGCCCGCCGCCACCACGTACTACCGCGCGACGAGCGATCTCATCGTGTTCCTGATGCGGCTGGCGGCGATCGCCCTCGAAATCGACGAGAACTTTTTCGACGACAAGGTCGACCGCTCCATCGGCACCATGCGCCTGAACTACTATCCCGCGCAGGCCGTGCCGCCGGTGCCGGGTCAGTTACGCTCCAGCCCGCACACCGACTACGGTGGCTTCACCATCCTGAGCGGCGAGGACGTGCCGGGCGGACTTCAGGTGAAGACGCGTGGCGACCGCTGGGTCGACGTCGCCACGTCACCCACGACGTTCGTGGTGAACATCGGCGACCTGCTCATGCGCTGGACGAACGACCGGTGGCTGTCGAACCTGCACCGCGTCGTGAACCCGCCCGCGGGCGAGGGGCCCACCGGGGCGCGCCTGTCCATCGCCTTCTTCAATCATCCGAACTACGACGCGCTCATCGCGTGCCTGCCCTCGCAGGGACCGGCCAAGCACGCGCCCGTGCTGTCCGGCGAGTACCGCGACGTGAAGTACACCAAGACCGGGCTGACGGGCGCGGTCGCCCGCTCCGCCGTCTGAAAGGCTGCCGATGCTCTACCGTGGAATGGATCGCGCCGCGCTCGACGCCGCCTACAACAACACCGCCGCCGTGGGCCAGGCCAAGCGCGACGAGTACGTGGCGGGCTGGGTGGCCCGCAGCGAGGCGCTCCGCAAGGCGCGCTCCGCGCGACTCAACGAGCAGTACGGCGACGGCGCGCGGCAGCGCGTGGACATGTTTTCGTGCGGCACGCCGGGCGCGCCCACGCTCGTCTACATCCACGGCGGCTACTGGCAGATGAACGACAAGGACCCGTCTGCCTTCGTGGGCGAAGGGCCGCTGGGGGCGGGCTTCAACCTCGCGCTGATGGAGTACACGCTGGCGCCGGCCGCTCGGCTCGACCAGATCGTGGCCGAGGTGCGGGCGGCCGTGGCGTGGGTGATCGCACACGCCAAGGAATACGGCGGCGATCCCGCTCGCGTCTTCGTGAGCGGCCACTCCGCGGGCGGCCACCTCACCGCGATGGCGATGGACGACCCGCGCGTGGCGGGCGGCGTCGCCATCAGCGGCATCTACGACCTCGAGCCGATCCGTCTCAACTACCTCAACGACAAGCTCGGCCTCGATGTCGCGGAGACCGAACGCAACAGTCCGATGCGCCACCTGCCGACCAAGGCGGGCACGCTCGTCGTCACCGTCGGCCTCGGCGAGCTCCCCGAGCTCATCCGGCAATCCGAAGAGTACGCCGCCGCCTGGACGAAAAAGGGTCTGCGAGGGCGGTACCTGCCCGTACCGAAGCACGATCACTTCTCGATCCTCGAAGAGCTCGCGCAGCCCAACGGAGTCATTCTCGCCGCCCTGAAGGAGCTGGCCGGCATTGGGGTCAGACTTTGACTTCTTAACAACTGCGGCGCTTCATCGAGCGACCGCCGCCCGCCCGATCCGCAGTTGTTAAGAAGTCAAAGCCTGACCCCAGTCGGCTAGTCGAACACGACGACGCCGCGCGCGACCTGCCCCGACCGCAGCGCCGCGAACCCGTCGTTGATCTCCTCCAGCTTGTAGGTCCGGCTCACCAGCTCGTCGATCTTCAGCCGGCCGTCCAGGTAGGCATCGACGAGCCAGGGGAAATCGAGGTTCGGGCGGACGGAACCGTACATCGTGCCTTTGATGCATTTCTCCTGGAGCGCCATCATGTACGGGGTGATGGGCGCGCGCACGTTCATGGCGGCCATGCCGACGATGACGGCGGTGCCTCCGGGGCGGATGGCGTCGAGGATCTGCAACGTCGTCGCTTCGCCGCCGATGGCGTCGAAGGCGTAGTCCACGCCGCGGCCACCGGTGAGGCTGCGGGCGTATTCCACGATGTTGGTCGTCGACGCGTTGACAGTGTGGGTGGCACCGAACTGCTTGGCGAACTCCAGCTTGGAATCCAGCAGGTCACACGCCACGATCGTGCGCGCGCCCGCCAGGCGAGCCCCCTGCACCACGTTCAGTCCCACGCCGCCGCAGCCGATGATGACCACGCTCGAGCCCGCCTCCACGTTGGCGCAGCGGGTGACGGCGCCCACGCCCGTCGGCACGCAGCAACCGATCAGCGCCGCCTGCGGCCACGGCATCTCCTTGCGCATGGGCACCAGGTGCTCGGCCGGGCACACGACCTGCTCGGCAAACGTGCCGATGCGGGCCATCTGGTTGATGGGCTGGCCCTCGCGGCTCAGGCGGGTGGTGCCGTCGAACAGCATCCAGCGTGCGGTGTCGTTGTGACCGTCGCAGAGGATGGAGCGGCCGATCGAGCAGTAGAGACAGCGTCCGCAGTGGGGCCGGAACGAGAAGATGACGTGATCGCCGGGCTTGACGTTGGTGACGCCGGCGCCGACCGTCTCCACGATGCCCGCCGCCTCGTGGCCGAGTACCATCGGCAGCGGCAAGGGCCAGTCGCCGTTCATGATGTGCCAGTCGCTGTGGCACACGCCGGCGGCCTTGACGCGCACGCGCGCCTCACCGGCTTGCGGTCCCTGCTGCTCGACCTCCACCACATCGAGTCGCATGTTCGGCTTGTACAGGACCGC
>JBKKCN010000377.1:0-5780 GCA_046712525.1 Candidatus Rokuibacteriota bacterium | reverse complement strand
CCCTTCTTGGCGTGGGCCGAGAAGCGCATGTTCTGGTTGCGCACGCGGCCTTCCGTGTAGACCACGAGGCGGCCGTCGTCGATGAACTTCTCGGACACCTCGACCGCCGCCGTCAGGAGCCCGCCTGGATCATTGCGCAGGTCGAGCACGAGCGCCTTCATCCCCGCCTTGTCGAACTTCTCGAGCGCCGCCTCGACGTCGTGCGGACTCTGCTCCTGGAACTGGCGCAGCTTGATGTAGGCGACACCGTTACCGAGATCGTGTGAGCGCACCGACTGCACGCGGATCTGCTCGCGGACGATGTCGAAGTCCCGGGGTTCCGTCCACCCCTCGCGCACGACGGAGATGGTGACCTTGGAGCCCGGCTTGCCACGCATGCGCTTGACGGCGTCAACCAGCTGCATGTCCTTGGTGACGAGGCCGTCGATCTTCACGATGCGGTCGCCCGTGTGCAGGCCCGCCCGATACGCGGGCGTGCCCTCGATGGGCGAGACGACGGTGAGGATGTCGTCCTTGAGCGTGATCTCGATGCCGAGGCCTCCGAAGCTGCCGGTCGTTTCGACCTGCATCTCCTTGTAGCTGTCGGGATCGAGGAAGGAGCTGTGCGGGTCGAGGCCGCGCAGGGTGCCCTTGATGGCGCTGTAGATGAGCTCCTTGGGTGGGACCTCGTCGACGTACTGGTTCTGCACGATCGACAGCACTTCGGTGAAGAGCCGCAGTTGCTCGTAAGTGGCGCCGGAGTCCGTGCCCTTGCTGGCCACGGAGCCGCCCAGCGAGAGCGTGAGCACGACGAGGAGCGATCCGATCACGAACGCCTTCTTCATGGAGTCCCCCATTTGCGCGCCTTCACCTCACTACTGATCTTATCCCCGTTGACGAAGCCATTGCTCGGGGTTTTGCGGCTTGCCCTGGTGACGGACCTCGAAGTACAGGCGAGGCCCTTCCAGGGAGCCCGTCTCCCCGACCGTCCCGATGCGCTGGCCCTGCTGCACGTCGTCGCCTTCCTTGACCTGGATGTCGGCGATGTGCGCGTAGAGCGTGTAGTAGTCGTTGTCATGGTCCAGGATGATCAGGTTGCCATACCCCTTGAACCACCCGGTATATATGACGTGGCCGGCATACACGGCCGCCACGTCCTTGCCCTCCACCGCTTCGATATCGACGCCGTTGCGAAAGGTTCGCGTCCCGAAGCGCGGGTGGACGAGGGCGCCGAAGCCGGCCACCACGCGGCCGTCGGCCGGCCAGGGCAGGCGCCCACGGAGACCGGCAAAGCCACTGCCAGGGGTCTCGGGGCCGCTCCGGGGCGGTGGCGGTTTGGCGAGCCGGCGCTGTCGCGCCTGCAGGTCGCGGATGAAGGCTTCGAGGCGCCTGGTGGCTTCGGTAAGCTCGCCGACCATCCGCTCGTGATAGCTCCGCTCGTCACGGACCTTGGCGAGCAGGATGCGACGTTTGGCAGCATCACGGTCAATCTCGGCCTGTTCACGTTGCGTGTCGGAGCGAAGGGTCGCCAACTCGCGCTGCCGGGTCTCTTCCCGGCTCTTGCGGTCTTCGAGCCTGTCCGACGTCCCACGATACTCTCGAATGAGACGGGCGTCCAGCGCCGCCAGGCTCGTCAGGTGCCGCATGGCGGCCGCTCGCGTCATCGGATCCTCGCCGCTCAGCAGCATGGGCAACGCGCCGCCCTGCGCGTGCACCTTGTACATGGCGCGCAGCCGCCGCGCCAGCGCCTGCTGCTGCCCTGAGCGCTGGCCCTCCAGCTGCTGGATCTCGGTGCGCAGCGAAGTGGCATCGCCGGTGGCTTTCGTGATGCGGCCGTCGAGGCGGCCCACCTGCTTCTGCTTGTCGGCAAGGCGCCGCTCGATCTGCTCGATCTCCGCCAGCACGGAGGTCTCGCGCGCCCGCGCCTCCGCCGCCTTCTGCTGCTCCTCCTTCAGCTGCCGCTCCGCCTGCTGAAGCTTGCGCTGCTCGGCCTGGATGGGATCGTCGCTCTTGCGCGGTGGCGACTGCCCCGCCGCGGGCATCGCGAGCGCGACCATCACGACGCCGGCGAGCGCCGTGCGCACGGGCCCGGCGAAGGTCACGGCTCGCGCCGCCCGCGCGCGAGGAAGCCTCCAAAACCGCCCAGAACCGTCCCTGCCAGCATGAGGACGATCACATTGACGGGACGCAGGAAGGACAGCCTCGGCAACCCCAGGGTGGCGTTGACGAGCGGCTCGAGGCGAGGACCGATGAGCGCGTAGCAGCCGATCAGCAGCCAGATGGCGACCATGGCTCCCAGGAGCCCCTGCATCATGCCTTGGAGCAGCAGGGGCATCCGCACCACGTGCTCGGGCGCGCCCACGAGGCGCATGATCTCCATCTCCTCGCGTCGGGCGTGGAGCACGATGGTGGTGGCGGTGGTGACGGTGAGGATGGCAGCGACTGCGAGCACGGCGCCGATGCCGAGGCCGAAGAGCGTCAGAAGGCGTTGCCCCTGCGCAAGGCGCTCCACCCAGTCCAGACCCCCGCCCACCTCGTCGGCCTCCGGCAGCGTCGCCAGGAGCGCCAGCAGGGCGCGCGCGCCTTCGGGGGTGGCCCCGTCCGCGGTGGGCGTCACCTCCACGGAGGCGGGCAGCGGATTGACGGGCAGCAGGTCGGCCACGCTGGCGTCCTTGCCGAGGACCTCACGCAGAGTACCGAGCGCCTCCGCCTTGCCGATGTAGCGCGCCGCCGCCACGCCCGGGAGCGCGGTGACGCGCTCGATGAGGGCCGGACGCTCGGCCATGGGCAGCTCGCGCTTGAGGTAGACGATGATGCGCACGCGCTCGCGCCAGCGCGTGACCGCCTCGCCGAAGTTGGACGACAGCAGCCAGAAGCCGCCCACTGCGGCCAGCGACAGCGTGATGAGGAGAATCGCGCTCACCGCCACGCGGCCGGCGCGGCGCAGGTCGCGCAGCGCCTCGCCGAACAGGAAGCCGAACACCTAGCCCTCGTCCTTGACGAGGCGCCCACCCTCGAGCGTGAGCGTGCGCTGGCGAAGGGCGGCGGCGAGCAGCGCCTGGTGCGTGGCGAAGAGCACGGTGGTGCCGCCGTTCCAGATGTCCTTCACGACCTCGAGGACTTCGGCCGCCATCACCTCGTCGAGATTGCCGGTGGGCTCGTCGGCGAGGAGCAGCAGCGGCTTACGCGCGATGGCGCGCGCGAGGGCCGCCCGCTGTGCCTCGCCCTGCGAGAGCTGCGCCGGGTACGCCTGCGCGCGCGAGGACATCCCCACCGCACGGAGGGCCTCGAAGACGCGGGCGGTGATGTCTCGCCGCGGCGTGCCCAGCACCCGCAGCACGAAGGCGACGTTCTCGTACACCGTGCGGCCGGGCAGCAGCTTGGCGTCCTGGAACACGATGCCGATGGAGCGCCGCAGCTCGGCGACGTCGGAGCGGCCGAGCGTGGGCACCGCCCGTCCGAGGACCTCCACGTCACCCTCCGAGGGGACGTCGTCGCGGTAGAGCAGGCGCAGGAGCGTGGTCTTGCCGGCGCCGCTGGCGCCGCTCAGCGTGACGAACTCACCCTTGGAGATGCGGAAGGAGACATCGGTGAGGGCAGGGACCTTCACCGGGCCCACCGCAAACACTTTCCACACCCGGTGAAGCTCAATCATGAGACCCGTCGATTATAGCGGTACGCCTACAATTTCGAGAGTTTCTCCTGCAAAAGCTGGTTGACGAGAGCGGGGTTTGCCTTGCCCGCGCTCGCCTTCATCACCTGCCCCACGAGCGCCTTGGCAGCGGCCGTCTTGCCCTTCTTGTAGTCGTCGATGGCCTGCGGGTTGGCCGCGATCGCCTGCTCGACGAGGGCGTCGAGGGCCGTCACGTCGGCGACCTGCGTGAGGCCTTCACGCGCCACGATGGTGGCCGCGTCCTCGCCGGAGCGTGCCATGCGCTCGAAGACGTCCTTGGCGATCTTGCCGCTGATGGCTCCCTCGTCGATGAGCTTGACCAGCCCCGCCAACCGCGCGGGCGCGACGGGCGCCGTGCGGATGGCCTCCTCATCGTCCGCCCGCATCGTGCGCAGCAGCTCCGACGTGACCCAGTTCGACAACGCCTTTGGATTGCGGTGCACACGCACGGCCGCCTCGTAGTACTCCCCGAGGGCGCGGCTCTGCGTGAGCACGTCGGCGTCGTAGGCGGGCAAGCCGTACTCGGTTACGAAGCGCTCACGGCGGGCGCGGGGCAGCTCGGGGAGTGCCTGGCGGATGCCGTCGACGAAGGCCCCCTCGAGCCGCAAGGGCACCAGGTCGGGCTCGGGAAAGTAGCGGTAGTCGTGCGCGAACTCCTTGGAGCGCATGGACCGCGTGACGCCGGCGTCGGCGTCCCACAGCCGCGTCTCCTGCACGATGCGCTCGGCCGCGTCCAGCGCCTGCGCCTGCCGCTGCACCTCGAACTCGAGCGCGCGCTGCACGTTGCGGAACGAGTTCAGGTTCTTGATCTCGACCTTGGTGCCGAGCTCGACGGCGCCCGCGCGCCGCAGCGACACGTTGGCGTCGCAGCGCAGCGAGCCCTCCTCCATGTTGCCGTCGCACACGCCGAGGTAGACGAGCACCGTGCGAAAGGCCTTGAGGTAGGCCGCCGCCTCTTCAGGGGAGCGGATCTCGGGCCGGGACACGGTCTCCATGAGGGGCACGCCGGCGCGGTTGAAGTCCACGAGGCTCGCCTGCGCGCTCTCGAGCGTGCCCTCGTGGACGAGCTTGCCCACGTCCTCTTCGAGGTGCAGGCGCTGGATGCCGATGCGCCGCGCGGCGCCGCCCACCTCCACCTCCAGCCAGCCGTCTTCGGCCAGCGGCTCCTCGTACTGGCTGATCTGGAAGTTCTTCGGCATGTCCGGGTAGTAGTAGTGCTTGCGCGCGAAGCGGCAGCCCGCGTTGATCCGACAGCCGAAGGCCAGCGCCGTGCGGGTGCCGAACTCGACCGCGCGGCGGTTGAGCACCGGCAGCGTGCCCGGCATCCCCTGGCACACGGGACAGGTCTGCGTGTTGGGGGCGGCGCCGAAGGTGGTGGCGCAGCCGCAGAACATCTTCGTGCGCGTCAGCAGCTGGGCGTGCACCTCGAGGCCGATCACCGTCTCGTAGCCGGCGGCCACCGTCGTCGCCATCACGCCATCTGCGGACGGCGCGTGTGCCACGCCGTGGCCTGCTCGTACGCAAAGGCGGCGCGCAGCACGGCGGGCTCGTCCAGCGTGCGACCGATGAACTGCAGGCCGATGGGAAGCCCGGTGCCGTTGAGCCCGCACGGCACCGAGATCGCGGGCACGCCCGCCATGTCGGCGGGAATGGTGAAGACGTCGTTGAGGTACATCGAGAGCGGGTCTTCCCGCTCGCCGTGCTTGAAGGCGACCGTGGGCGTGGTGGGAGCCACCACGAGATCCACGCGGCCGAACACCGCCTCGAAATCGCGCCGCACGAGGGTGCGCACGCGCTGCGCCTTGCCGTAGTAGGCGTCGTAGTAGCCCGACGACAGCGCGTAGGCGCCGAGCATGATGCGCCGCTTGACCTCGGCGCCGAAGCCGGCCGCGCGCGTGCGGCTCGCCATGTCGATGAGGTCGCGGGCGCCCGGCACGCGCAGGCCGTACTTCACGCCGTCGTAGCGCGCGAGGTTCGACGAGGCTTCCGCGGGCGCGATCACGTAGTACGTCGCCAGCGCGTGCTTCGTGGTGGGCAGCGACACGCGCTCCACGGAGGCGCCGAGGCCGCGCAGCACGTCCACCGCCGCGCGCACCGCGCGCTCCACCTCGGGATCCATGCCCTCGAT
>JBKKCN010000376.1:0-3307 GCA_046712525.1 Candidatus Rokuibacteriota bacterium | reverse complement strand
CGGCGGGCGGCCGCGAGAGGCGGGCTCCCACGGCGGTGATGCGGTCGCCCTCGACGAGGACGTCGGCGCGCTCGAGCGCGGGCGGGTCGCCGCGGAGGACCTGGCCGCCGCGGACGAGGAACGCCATCGCGGCTACTTCCGCTCGGGGAGCAGGTCGTTCGTGTAGAGCTCCTCACCGGGCACCCGGCGCTTGAGCTGCATGTACTCGGTGTAGACGTCGCGCGAGCGGTCGACCCGGTCCGGCTCGAACTGGCCGACGGCGACCTTGCCGCTCGTCACCTCGTCGGTCATCGAGTAGCGGCTGGCGACGGTGGCGGCGCCGACGGCGGCGTCGATATCGACCTCCGGGTTGTACTTGAGCAGGATCTTCGCGCCCTCCTCGAGGTTCTCCTTGGCGAAGGCGTGCTTCATGCCGCGGACGCTGGCGCGCAGGAAGGCCTTGAGCGTCTCGGGGTCCTTCGCGATCATGTCCTCGCGGGCGAAGATCACGAGCGAGTACATGTCGAAGCCGGCATCCGCGTACGAGATGCGCTTGAGCGTGATCCCCTGGGCCTTCGCCTGCTTCTGCAGCCGCGCCTCGTGGTTGGCGAAGAAGGGCGCGCCGTCCACACGTCCGGTGATGAGGGCGGGGCCCATGGCGGCGCCGTCCATCGTGACCCACTTGACGGAGTCGGCGCGGAAGCCGGCGAGCTTGGCGAGCAGCGGGAACATGATCCCGTGGCTGTTGCCGGGCGTGATCGAGAGCGTCTTGCCCTCGAGGTCCTTCGGCCCGTTGATGCCCGAGCCCTCCTTCACGAAGATCGAGTGCGGCGGGCGCCGGAAGTAGGCGCCGATGGCTTTCACTTTGATGTCCTCGTTGGCCTTGGCGGCCACGAGCCCGCTGAAATCGGCACTCCCCGCCTCGCCCTGGCCGACGGCGATGCGCTTGATGGTGTCGCCCCCGCCGGCGCCGCGCAGGATCTTCACGTCGAGCCCTTCCTCGCGGTACCAGCCCTTGTCGAGCGCGGTGAAGTAGGGCGTGTACTCGCCGTAGGGCAGGAAATCGAGGATGAAGGTGAAGGGACGCACGGGCTTCGGTTGCGCGGCGGCGATCGTGACGACCGCCAGAAGCAGCACGAGAACGACTCCGAGTCGCTTGATCACAGCGGACCTCCTCCGCTTGAGCGTTATTGAATGGCCGGGCGCCATTATAGTGGAGCGCCGCGGGGCAGGCGCGGGACTCTCAGCGGCCTCACTTGCCCGCCATCCATCAGAGGGTGTTAAATCGCGGCATTCCGCACGCCGGAGGGAAGGCCATGCCTCAGCTGCTGATTGATTCGCTGACCATCAATCGCCTGTCGCCCGCGCTGGGCGCCGAGGTGCTTGGGCTCGATGCGTCGCGACCGTTCGACGCCACGACGGTGACGCGCGTCCGCGCCGCGTTCCAGGAGCATCACCTGCTGTGCTTCCGCGATCAGACGCTGAGCGATGACGAGCTCACGGCCTTCTCGATCCAGTTCGGCCCCCTCGAGGCATTCCCGGAGAAAGACAAGACGAAGGGCAAGATCGAGGTCTACAACGTCGCCAATGTCTCGCCCGAGGGCGCGCACCTGCCCGCGCACGACCCGCGCGTCATCTTCCAGCGCAACAACGCGCGGTGGCACACGGACAGCTCCTACCGCTTCGTCCCGTCGCTCGCCTCGATCCTCTACGGCATCGAGGTGCTGCCCGACGGGGCTGCGGGCGGCGAGACCGGGTTCTCGAACATGTTCCTGGCCTACGACGCGTTGCCGGAGGACACGAAGCGCCGCCTCGAGCCGCTCCACATGGTCCACTCCTACGAGGGGATCCGGCGGCTCGAGCCCGAGATGCCTCCGACGACCGCGTCCGAGCGTGATGCGTTTCCGCCCGTCACCCACCCGCTCATCCGCGTGCACCCCGACCGCGACGGTCGGCGCTCGCTCTACTTCACATGCAACACGGCGCGCGAGATCGGCGGTGGAACGCTCGAGGAGGGCCAGGCGCTGCACGACTGGCTGCGTGAGCACGTGAGCCAGCCGCGCTTCTGCTACCACCATCGCTGGCGTCCCAAAGATCTCGTGATGTGGGACAACCGCTGCCTGCTGCATCGCGCGATCCCGTATGACTACGAGCAACACCGCCGCGTCTTGCGACGCACCACGGTCGCGGGCAGTGGGCCCGTCGTCGGCCCCTTCTCGCGGGCCCTGCCATGATCGAAGGCTCGGAAGCGCTGCCCGCCGTTCAGCGGCCGCTCGCGGAGGCTCGCCACGCGCCGGGATTCCTGTATGCATCGGCCGACGTGTACCGCCTGGAGGTCGAGCGGCTGTTCATGCGCGACTGGCTCTACGTCGCGCGTGTCGAGGAGCTGCCCACTCCGGGCGACTACCTGACGCTGCGCATCGCGGGCGAGCCGCTCGTGATCGCGCGCGATCAGGCGGGCAAGCTAAGCGCCTTCTACAACATGTGCGTCCACCGCGGTGTCGAGGTCGCGCAGGGCTGTGGCAACGCCAAGGCGTTCAAGTGCCCGTACCACGGCTGGGTCTACGACCTTGCCGGGCGGCTGACTGGCGCCGCCTATATGAAGGAGAGCGAGGGCTTCGCGCTCGGCGATCAGCGGATGCAGCCGATCCGGCTGGAGACGTGGAGCGGCAACGTGTTCGTGAGCTTCGATCCCGGCGGGTCACCACTCGCCGAGCATCTGCGCGAGTTCGAGAAGGACTTCGCGTTCCTGCACATGGAGCACTGCCGGCTGGGCAACAGGATCGAGCTCGATCTCGCGTGCAACTGGAAGTTCGTGCACGAAAACTTGATGGACTTCTATCACGTGGGCACCCTGCACGCGAAGACGTTCGGCGCGAAGTTCGCGTGGCAGGACGATCAGGTCCAGCTCGGGTCCCGCGGCGCCATTGCGATCTTCTACGACGCCGGCCCGCCCACGCCGAAGGCGGAGCCGCTGCTCGGCAAGATGCCGTGGCTCGAGGACCGTCCGGTGAGCTTCTCCTGCACGGGCTTCCTGCCGCCGAACTGCACGCTGTTCGGGCGCATCGACTGCGTGCGCTTGATGATCGCGTGGCCCGACGGCCCCCACCGCTCGCGCACGATCATCTATCACCTGTTCCCGGAGGAGTTCTTCGCGCGGCCGGGCTTCACCGAGACGCTGAAGGTCTATCGCGACTACCAGCTCCAGGTCCTCGAGGAGGATCGGTCGATGATGGAGTCGATGCAGCTCGCGATGGCATCGCCGGCGTACCGCCCGGGGCGGATGTCGACGCTCGAGAAGCCGCTGCATCACTACCTGAACGGCTAC
>JBKKCN010000375.1:0-3465 GCA_046712525.1 Candidatus Rokuibacteriota bacterium | reverse complement strand
CTCCTGAAGAAGCGCGCGGATATCGTCAGCCGCGCCCACGAGATTCGCGTGCGGCTCGCACGAGACTGGGTGACGGTCTACGACGACACCGCCGCCATCGGGCGCCTGTATCGTCGTCAGGACGAGGTGGGCACGCCCTACTGCGTCACGGTGGACGTGAGGACGGTGGGTGACACCGACAAGGGAGAGACGGCGGACGGACGCGTGACGATCAGAGAGCGCGATTCCATGGAGCAGATCCGGGTGCCGGTGGCCGACCTGCCGCACGTGTTCCAGCAGCTGCTGGGCGACGTGTCATGGGCGCAGGTAGCCGCCGCCTATCCTCCCGCGGAGAGCTGAGCCTCAGGGCGCCTCGACGGACGGCCCCTGACCTCTCCCGGCCACGCCGGAAAGGACGTCGCGCGGAAGAGCGGGCGGCGTGCCGGGAACGGCGGGAGTGGCCTGGGGCGGCGCGGACGCAGGCGGCAATGCCGGTGCGGGCACACCATCCGCCGGCGGCGGCAAGAGCGGGGATGGCAATCGCGGCCGCGCCCCGCATGCGAGGGGCTCGGTGCCCTTGACGAACGCCATGGGGACGACGCGGATGCATTCGTTCGACGGGTCCAGGTCCACCTGGACCATCACGATCCGCTCCGGCATCGGAAAGTCTTCGCGCGGGCTGTTCGCCAGTACCTTGCCCATGTAAGAGATCCAGATAGGCACGGCAACACGCGAGCCGGTCTCGTCCTTGCCCAGGCTGCGCGGCCGATCGTAGCCGACCCACACGCCCGTCGCCAGGCGAGGCGTGAAGCCGATGAACCACGCGTTGGAGTAGTCGTTGGTGGTGCCCGTCTTGGCCGCGATCGGCCGCCCCAGAATTTTGGCCGCCTGTCCGGTACCGCGCTCCACCACGCCACGCAGCATGTGAGTGATGACGTACGCCATTTCCGGTGAGACGGCTTCCTTCGGCTCGGGAACATGCTCCTCGAGCAGCTTGCCCTGGGCGTCTGTGATGTAGCGGACCGTGGTGGGGGGCAGCCATGCGCCCTGGTTCGCGAGCGCACCGTAGGACGAGGTGAGCTCCAGCAGGTTGAGGTCGGAGGTGCCGAGGGCGAGACTGAGGTTGGCGTCCAGCGGGCTCGTGATCCCGAAGCGCCGCGCCACCTGGATCGTCTTGCTGAGGCCGACGCGCTCCTGGATCTTGACCGTGACCACATTGACCGATTCCTCGAGCGCCTGTTGCAGCGTGGTGGAACCCCGGAATTTCAGGTCGTAGTTATCGGGTTTCCACGCCTGGCCGTTGGGGCCCACCGCGTACGATACGGGCGCGTCGTCCACGCGCGTGGCAGGCGTCAACCCCGCTTCGAGCGCGGCCACATAGACGAAGGGCTTGAAGGCAGACCCGGGTTGCCGCCGCGCCTGCACGGCCCGGTTGAACTCGCTGCGGAAGAAATCGTAACCACCCACCATGGCGCGCACGTACCCGGTCTGGGGCTCGATGGTGACCACGGCCCCCTCTGGATGCTCGCCCGCCCGCGTCTTCGTGCTTCGGCTTTCGAGCGCTTTCAGCCCGTCACGAAGGGCTTCCTCCGCCTTCAGCTGCATCGACGGATTGAGCGTGGTGTAGACGTTGAGGCCGCCCTTGAACACCATGTCGGCGCCGTACTTCGCTTCCAGCGAGTGCTGCACGTATTCGAGGAAGTACTGGCCACTGGTGCGTCGCCGCTCGGGGGGAATGAGACCAAGGTCGGATTTCGCGAGCTTCTTTCCCTCCACGTCCGTGAGCGCGCCGTACTCGACGAGCCGCCGCAACACGACCTCGCGACGGCGCTTGGCGATCTCGGCGTGCTCGAAGGGCGAGTACGCGGACGGCGCTCGCGGCAGGCCCGCCAGCAGCGCCGCCTCGCGTACCGTCACCTGGGACACGGACTTCCCGAAGTACGTCCGTGACGCTGCTTCCACGCCGTACGCGCCGTTGCCGAAGTACACCTGGTTCAAATACATCTCGAGGATGCGGTCCTTTGAGTACCGGCGCTCCAGCTCGAGGGCAAGCACCGCCTCCTTGATCTTGCGCTCCAGGCTCTTGTCGGGCGTGAGGAACAGCACCTTGGTCAGCTGCTGCGTAATCGTGCTTCCGCCCTCGACGATACGCCCGCTCTTGTAATTGGAGTAGGTCGCGCGCGCGATGCCGATGGGATCGATACCCCAGTGGTAGTAGAAGCGCCGGTCCTCCGTGGCAAGCACCGCGTCGCGGAGCGTCTGAGGAATGTGCGCGAGCGGCACGAAGATGCGTCGCTCCACGTGCAACTCCGTGAGCAGCTCGTCATTGTCGTCGTAGACCTTCGTGCCCTGCAGCGGCTGTAGGCTTTCCAGCGCGCTCACGGAAGGCAGACTGCGCGGCAGGATGGTGAACGCCCACAGCGCCGCCACGCCGACGGCCGATACGACGAGGACGGTGAGGACGCCCACGACGAGTAGCAGCCTGCGCAGCCACGGCCGTCCGCCGAACGAGGGGAGCCACCGGCGCCGGGCTCGGACCGGCGGATCTGTCTCAGACGCCATTCGCCACCATTATACGCCGCGGCGGTCTCCGCCCTACCATGCCTGCGGGCACGTGCATGCGATAATGCTGCCGCCCGGCGAGGCACCCATGCGCTCGACCTTACTGACCGACCTTCAGTGGCGCGGCCTCATCGCGGACGTTACGACGCCCGAGGCGCTCGACGCGCATTTGGCGCGTCCGGACCCGGAGCCACGGACGGTCTACGTCGGCTTCGATCCCACCGCCGATAGCCTACACATCGGCAGCCTGCTTCCGCTGCTCACGCTACGACGCGTGCAGCGGGCCGGCCATCGGCCCCTCGTGCTCGTCGGCGGCGGCACCGGCCTCATCGGAGACCCCAGCGGCAAGGCCGGCGAGCGTTTGCTCAACCCGAAAGAGCAGGTGGCAGAGTGGGCGGAGCGCCTCAAGCGTCAGGTGCGGCCCTTTCTGGATTTCGAGGCGGGGCGGTGTGCGGCCGTGCTCGAGGACAATTATCGCTGGCTCGGACAGTTGGATGTCATCTCGTTCCTGCGCGACGTGGGTAAGCACTTCGCGGTGGGCGCCATGCTCGCGCGTGACTCCGTACGCTCTCGCATGGGCCGCGGCGCGGCGGCGGGGATCTCTTACACCGAATTCAGCTATCAGGTGCTCCAGGCATACGACTTCATGGCTCTGTTCGAAGGCTACGATTGCACCCTGCAGCTCGGCGGGACCGATCAATGGGGCAACATCACGGCCGGCGCCGATCTCATCCGGCGTGTCCACGGCCGCGACGCGTATGGGCTCACGCTGCCGTTGATCACGAAGGCGGATGGCACGAAATTCGGAAAGACGGAAACAGGCACGGTCTGGCTCGACCCCGACAAGACATCGGCATACGAGATGTACCAGTTCTGGCTGAACACCGCCGACGCCGACGTCGTCCGCTTCCTTAAGTTCTTCAC
>JBKKCN010000374.1:0-5811 GCA_046712525.1 Candidatus Rokuibacteriota bacterium | reverse complement strand
GCCCATGTAGCCCACGTTGTTGCCGATGGCGCCGAGCACTCCCTTCACTTCCTGGTAGACGCCTTCCTCGCCGCCGACCATCACCTGAAGGCTGCCGCGCTTGGCGCCGAGGACGCCGCCCGACACCGGAGAGTCCAGCACGTGGACGCCCTTGGCCTTGAAGGCGGCGTGGATCTTCCGCATTACCGTCGGCGAGTTGGTCGAGAGGTCCGCGTAGATGCTGCCGGGCTGGGCGCCCTCGAGAATGCCGTTGGGGCCGAGCGCGACGGCCTCGACCTCCGCCGGCCCCGGGAGCGACGTGAGGATCAGCTCGCCCGCACGCGCCACTTCCTTCGGGCCGTCGGCCCACGTGGCGCCCGCCTCCAGGTGCGGCGTCGCCGACTCTCGCCGCACGTCGTACACGACGAGCGTGTGGCCGGCCTTGATGAGATTGAGGGCCATCGGCCCGCCCATGTTTCCGAGCCCGATGAATCCGATGCGCATGTGTCAGCCTCCGACGATCCCGCGCCCTCGGAGCGCGGCGACGTCATCCTTGGAGCGCCCGAGGATCTCCGAGAGCAGCTCGTCCGTGTGCTGGCCCGCCAGCGGCGGCGCCGTCGTCGGCGCGGGAGAGGCCGACAGGTGCACCGGGCAGCCGGGCAGACGGAATTCGCCGCGCGTGGGGTGATCGATCGTGTGGATCTGGCCGCGCGCGTTCAGGTGCGGATCGTCGAGGACCTCGCCGGTGTCGAGCGTGGCGCCGCACGGTACGCCGGCCTTGCCGAGAATCGTCATCACGTCGTGCTTCGTGCGCGCCCTCGTCCACGCGACGATGATCTCGTTGAGGGCGTCGCGATGCTCCCAGCGCGTCTTGGCGTCCTTGCAGCGCGGGTCCGTGAGCAGGTCTCCGCGGCCGATGGCGGTGACGAAGTCACGCCACATGTCAGGGTTCATCGGCTGCACGTAGATGTACGCGTAGTCATTGGGGCCGCCCGGCGCGCAGGGATACGCGCCGCCCGGAATCCCCCCCATGAGCCCGTTGCCGCGCCGCTCGCTCGGCTTGCCGTCCCGGTAGTGGTCGACGTACCGGCCGCGCAGGAAGTTGGCGACGACCTCCTGCATCGCCACTTCCACGAGCTGTCCCTTCCCCGTGCGCTGCCGCTGGATGTAGGCCGCGAGGATCGCGCCCGCCGTGTGGACGCCGGTGCCCGTATCGCCGATGGCGGCCCCGCACCGCACCGGCTCACGATCGGCGAAGCCGGTCACGCTCATCACCCCGCCCGTCGCCTGCGCGATCATGTCGAAGCTCTTGAAGTCGTGGTACGGGCCGGACAGTCCGAAGCCCTTGATGCGCGCGACGATGATCTTCGGGTTCGCCCGATTCAGCGTCTCGTAGTCGAGGCCGAGCTTCTCCATCAGGCCCGGCGCGAAGTTCTCGACGACGACATCCGCGTGCTCGACCATGCGGAGGAAGAGCCCCCTGCCCTCGGGCTCTTTCAAGTTTATGGTCACGCTGCGCTTGTTGGCGTTGAAGACGAGGAAGAACATCGCGTCGAGGCCGGGGATCTCCGGGCGGTTGCGGCGCGACTGCTCGCCGCCCGGCGGCTCGATCTTGACGACGTCGGCGCCGAGCCACCCGAGGAACTGGGTGCACGTCGTGCCCGCTTCGAACTGGGTGAGGTCGAGGATCCTGATCCCGCTGAGGGCGCGCTCTGTATTCATGGCGTCGAGTATCGCTCATGCAACGGAAACGCCGGTGGGATGATCCGGTCGACGCCGGCGCCGTCCCAGCGCCACTTCGAGACATTGCCCCAGTAGTGCTGCGTGGCCTCGCGCGCCTTCGCGTAGACCTCCGCCTCGTCCACCCGCGTGAGCCGGCCGTCCTGCACGAGCACCTTGCCGTCGACGACGACCGTGCGCACGTCGCGTCCGCTGCCGGCGTCGACGAGCGCCTTGATGGGGTCGACGTACATCCCGGCGCCGATGTGGTCGAGATCGATCAAGAGAATATCGGCCTTGGCGCCCGGGGCGAGCCGGCCGAGGTCGTCGCGCCGGAGGAAGCGGCAGCCGCCGAGCGTGGCGGCGTTGAAGACGTCGCGGTGCTGGCCGGCCTGGTAGTTGCCGTCGCTCGTCTTGGCGAGGATCGACGCCCAGCGGAGCTCGGAGACGATGTCGAGCGGGAAGGTGTCGGTGCCGAGCGAGATGGTGACGCCGGCGTCGAGGTAGCGCTGGAACGAGCGCAGCGTCATCGCCATCTTGGCGTACTTGTACGGACAGTGGCCGATGGTGGCGCCGCGCTCGGCCAGCACGCGTACGTCGTCGCCGAAGGGATGGCCGGTCCACGGGTGGCCGCTGGTCATGACGGCGTGGCCGATCAGGCTGCGGTCGTCCAGGAAGCCGATGTCGGCCAGGAACTGGATGGGCGTCTTGCGGTACTCGCCCATGATCCGCTCGAACTCGATGAGGTTGCCGCCGGCGTGGGTGTGGATGGGCACGTCGAGCTCGCGCGCGGCGTCTCGGCCCTCGCGCAGCAGCCGCTCGGTGCACGTCTCCACCTGCGCGGCGTTCAGCATCCCGCGCAGCCGCCCGCCAGCGGTCTTGTCGAAGCTCTTCACGAAGCCGACGGCTTCCTTCAGTCGCTCCCGGCCCACCGCCACGTCCTCTTCGTACGTCAACCGACCCTGCGCGTCCATGTACGTGTCACGGTCGCGGAAGGGCGGACTGCCGTAGACGCGCACGCCGAGGTCATCCACCAATCGGGCGTAGCCGTCCCAGTCACCGCGCAGGCCGCCCACGTCGATGATCGTGGTGGTGCCGTTCTTGAGCGCGTGCAGGAACACGAACGTGCGGATGGCAGCCACCGCCGCCGGTGGTGGCGGCGTCATCTTGCCCTTGAGGGGCGCCGCGAAGCTCATGTAGTTCGAGGTGCGGTAGTCGTTCTTCGCCATGTCCAGCAGCAGGTAGTCGCCGGCGTTGCCCGCCGTGTGCACGTGCGTGTTGATGAAGCCGGGGGAGACGAGCTTGCCGCGCGCGTCGATGCGGACGTCGGCCGGTCCCGTGGAGGCAGGGCCGGCGTGGACGATGCGGTCGCCCTCGAACACAACGCTGCCCGCCTCGTAGACCTCGTGCGTCTTACCGTTGAACGCGACGACCCACCCGCCTTCGATGTGCGTCCTCATGGCCTCGTCCTCCCTTCACCCATCGGGCTGCTGCGGATGGTACCCGAAGCGCGGTATCTTCGGCGCCGGGAGGGACTCGGACATGCGTCTCGGTGTCGGCATGCCGCGCGACAACTTCGTCACCACCGCGCGACTCGTCGAACGGCTCGGCTTCGACAGCTTCTGGGCCTTCGACGCCATCGGTCGCGGCTTCATTCTGCCGGACCCGCTCATCGCGGTGTCGGTGGCGGCGTCGGTCACCGAGCGCCTGACCGTGGGCACCTGTGTTCTCCAGGTGCCGCTGCGTCGCCCCGTCGAGCTCGCGCACCGTATCCTCACCGCGCATCTCGTGTCCGGGGGCCGCCTGCTCCTCGGCGTGGGCGCCGGATCGACGAAGGCCGACTTCGACGCCGTCGGTGTCGACTTCGCCACGCGCATGCAGGCGCTCGACGAGGCGCTCGCTGTCATGCGCCGGCTGTGGCGCGGCGAGCAGGTGGGCACGGCGAACCTCACGCCGTGGCCGGCCGCCGCCGGCGGCCCGCCGGTGCTGATCGGCAGCTGGAGCGGCAAGCAGTGGATCCCGCGCGCGGCCAGGGACTTCGACGGCTGGATCGCCTCCGCGGCGAAGACGAGCTACGCGACGCTGTCCGACGGCATCCGGCGCTACCGCGACGCGGGCGGCAAGCGTGCGATCGTGACGAACATCGCAGCGGATCTCGATCAGCGGGAAGACGCGATGCCCGACGACGCGCCCTTCCATCTCCGGTGCGACGCCCGCACCGCCGCCACGCGTCTCAAGCGTCTCGCCGACCTGGGCTTCGACGACGCGATCCTCGTGCCTGCTGCGCACACCGACGCCTCGCTCGCAGGACTGCGCGCGCTCCTGCCCTAGCGTCTCACCGCACCTTAACGTGGAGGTCTCTCATGCCGCCTGACGTGAAAGCGCTCGGGTTCGACGTGTTCGGGACGGTCGTGGACTGGCGCTCGAGTATCACGCGCGAAGGCGAAGCGTTCGGGAAGAAGCACCGACTCTCCGTGGACTGGGTCAAGTTCGCGGACGCGTGGCGCGGGCTCTATCAGCCCTTCATGAACAAAGTTCGCCACGGCGAGATCGGCTGGACGAAGCTCGACGACCTCCATCGGATGGCGCTCGACCAGCTGCTGAAGGAGTTCAACATCACCGGCGTCGCGGAGGCTGACATCGATCACCTCAACCGCGCCTGGCATCGCCTCGATCCGTGGCCCGATGCGGTGGCGGGCCTGACCCGGTTGAAGAAGAAGTACGTGCTCACGACGCTGTCGAACGGCAACGTCGCCTTGATGGTGAACATGGCCAAGCGCGCGGGACTACCCTGGGACGTGATCCTCGGCGCCGAGCCGACGCGCCACTACAAGCCGCAGCGTGAGGCGTACATCGGCACCGCGGAGTATCTCGGGCTGCGGCCGGAGCAGCTGATGCTGGTCGCCGCCCACAACAGTGACCTGAAGGCGGCGAGCGGCTTTGGGCTGCGCACGGCATTCGTCCCGCGGCCGACGGAGCACGGGCCCGGCCAGACGAAGGACCTCACGCCGGAGGGGGCGTGGGACGTGGACGCGCGCGACTTCGTCGACCTCGCCGAGAAGCTCGGCTGCTGACCTGCCTCAGCCCGTAGAGTTCACCGCGCGAGCCACGCGTTCCACAATTTCAGGAAGGGGTCGGCCTGGAACCCCTTGAGGTCACGGGTGGCGTAAAGGGTGAAGAAGTCGCCCATCTTGATCCGGCCCACGTCCTCGTAGAACACGACCTGGATGCGCTCGATGAGCGCGCGGCGCTTCCTGGCGTCGGCTTCCCGGATCAACTCGGTGAGCAGCCGCTCCTTTTCCTCGTGGCACCACCAGCCGGGCCAGTTGCACTGGAGATTTGAGGTGAGCGCGGGGTCGGGGTTGAACGTGATGCCCTTCGTGAAGACATCCCACAGCTCGGGCTTGCTACGGCGCTGAACGACCGTGGCCCAGTCCAGGACTTGCAGATCGACCTTGAAGCCGACCTCCTCCATCTGCTGGCGCGCGACGAGCGCCGAGTTGTACATGTAGTCGTATTCCTTGGTCGTGATCCAGCGCACGGGCTGGCCGGCGTAGCCCGACTCCTTCAGCAGCGCGCGCGCACGCTCCTTGCTTTTTAGGTTGTAGCCCGTCACACCGGTCTGCGTGTGGAACAGGCCCTGCTCCGGGAAGTAGAGCGCGCCATCCACCCGGAAGAACGCCCTGTTGCCGATGGCCGCCGTCATGATCGGCTCCATGTCGAGCGCGGCCTGCATGGCCTGGCGGACCTTGCGATTCGTCATCGCGCCGGCCTTGTGATTGGGCGCGGCGGTGATCCACGCGGTCGGCTTGACCACGTGCAGGTCGATCTTCGGGTTCGCCTTGAGCCGGTCGTACTGATCCTGCTTGACGGTCTGCGCGAAGTGGTACTCGCCGCTCTCGATCCCGGCCACGCGCACGGCTACCTCGGAAACCGGAAGGAAGTGGATCTCGTCCACCCAGGCGGTGCGCTTACCGCCGTGACCATCGGCGGGCTCCGGCCGCGCCGTGTAATCCTTGAAGCGGGCCACACGGATGTGCCGGTCGGGCTTGTGCTCGACGAAGCGGAAGGGCCCGGTCCCGATCGGCTCCTTGATGGGCTGGTCACCGGCGG
>JBKKCN010000373.1:0-8249 GCA_046712525.1 Candidatus Rokuibacteriota bacterium | reverse complement strand
AGTGAGGCGCGCGGCGCATCACCGCTGACCAAGGCCGCGCGGCGGGCGGGTCGGGCTTGGGGGTGCGAGGACCCGTTTCCCGCTCACTAGAAACGCACAAGGCGTGTCGATGGAGCCCAGCCAGCCTCGATCCGATTCGGCCACCATCCACGTGGTCGCCGCACCCCCAAGCCCGACCCGCCCGCCGCGCGGCCGGAGCACCGCGAGGGGCTACGAAGCTCGCCGCCCGCTGAGAGTCTGAACGACGCGGGCGAGCACCGCCGGCTCGACCGGCTTCGCAACGTGCATCTGGTAGCCGGCAGCAAGAGCGGCGTCGCGATCTTCGAGGCGCGCGTAGGCGGTGAGCGCCGCCGCCGGGATGCGGGCGCGCGGCCCGTCGTGCATGGCGCGCACGCGGCGGATGAGCTGGTAGCCGTCCTCGTCGGGCATCGAGATGTCGCTCAGCAGCACGTCGTGGGTCGCCTGCTGCAGCGAAACGAAGGCCTCCGCCGCCGACGCCGCCGTCGTCACCTCGGCCCCGCATCGGGCGAGCACGGCCTGCACGAGCTCACGGGCGTCGGGCTCATCGTCGACGACGAGCACACGTACACCCGCCAGCTCCGGGAACGTGTCCCGCGCGCCCTCCACACTGCTCTGCCGTACGCGGGTCGAGGCCGTCTGCGCCGGCAACGGCAGGCGCACCGTGAAGGTGGCGCCCTCGTCGACGCCGGGGCTCTCGGCATCGACGCGGCCGTGGTGCAGGTCCACCAGATGGCGCACGATGGCGAGGCCGAGGCCCAGACCGCCGTGCGCGCGTGCGGTGGTGCCGTCCGCCTGACGGAAGCGCTCGAAGATCTCGGGGAGCATCTCGGGCGCGATGCCGCGCCCCGTGTCCCGCACGCGGATGATGGCCTCCGTGGGCGAAGCCTCCAGCGACACATCCACCGCTCCGCCCGCGGGCGTGAACTTGATGGCGTTCGACAGCAGGTTCCAGACGATCTGCTGGAGGCGGTCGCCGTCGGCGGACACCGTCACCGTCGTCTCCGGCAGCGTCACGCTCAGTCGCACGCCCGCCCCTTCCGCCATCGGCCGCACCGCCTCCAGGGCGGCACCCACGACACCCCCCGCGTCCACCGGCCGCATGTCCATGTTCAGCTTGCCGCTCACGATGCGGGAGACGTCGAGGAGATCGTTGATCAGCTGCGACTGCGCCTGGGTGTTGCGCTCCACCGACTCCAGCGCGCGCGCGGCCTGCCGCGGGTCGAGGCGGCCGCTGCGCACCATGCGCAGCCAGCCCAGCATTGCCTGCAGGGGCGTGCGGAGCTCGTGCGAGAGCGTGGCGATGAACTGGTCCTTGGAGCGGTTCGCGCGCTCCGCTTCCGTGCGCGCCGCCCGCTCCGCCTCGTACAGCCGCGCGTGATCGATGGCGAGCGCCATGCGGTCGGCGGCGAGCATCAGCAGCCGCGTCTCCTCCTCCGTGAAGTGCCGCGTGACCCGGGTGGCGATGTGGACGACCCCGATCACACGGCCGTCGACGAGCAGCGGCACGCCGAGCAGCGACATCAATCCGCGCGCGCGCAGGTGGGGGTTGTCCGCCTCCACGGAGGCGAGGTCGTCGATGATGACGGCGCGGTGGGTGGCGGCCACGCGGCCCACCACGCCGCGTCCCAGCTCCACGACGGTGCCGCGATCGTCCTCGATCCCGTGGGAGGCCCGCACGACGAGATGACCGCCGTCCTCGCTCAGGAGCAGGATCGAGGACACGTCGCACCCCAGCACGCCGCACAGGCGGCCGAGGAGCTCGCCCAACAAATCGTCGAGTGAAAGGGAGGCGAGCGCCGCGTCGGTGAGCGATTGCAGGCCGGCGAGCTGCTTCTCGATGCGGCGCTTGGCCGTCACGTCGCGCGCGATAGAGGCGGAGCCCACGATGCGCCCGTTGGCGTCGCGCACCGGCGAGACCGTGAGGGAGACATCCACGGAGCGGCCGTCGCGGCGCACGCACACGGTGTCGACGCTCTCCACCGCGTGGCCCTGTCGGATGGATTCCAGGACGGTCGCCACCGCCGCCTCGTGACCGGGCGGCAGCAGAAAGCCGATGAAGCGACCCTTGGCCTCCTCTTCCGTGTAGCCGTAGATGCGCTGGGCTCCGCGGTTCCACGACACGACGACGCCGTCGAGCGTCTTGCCGATGATGGCGTCCTCGGACGACTCCACGAGGGCGGCGAGCTGGCGCGACTCCGCTTCCGCCTCCTTGCGCTCGGTGATGTCCGTCGCCACCCCCAGCATGCGCACGGTGCGGCCGGCGTCGTCCTGGATGGCCTGCCCGCGCAGCGCGACCCAGGTGTGGATGCCGCGGGGCCAGCGCACCCGGAACTCGGTCTCGCACGAGGCGCCGCTCTTGAGCGCACGCTCCAGGGTCGCGCGCAGGGACGCGCGATCCTCGGGGTGCACATGGCGGAGCACGGAGTGCGCCGTTCCCGCGAACGTGTCGCAGTGCTCGCGCCACACCGTCTCGTGGTCATTCGACCACGTCACCGTATCCGCGCGCACGTCCCAGGTCCACGTCGCCATGCGTCCGGCGGTGAGCGCCAGGCGCAGCCGCTCCTCGCGCTCCTTCAGGGCTACCTCCACCGCGTCACGCTCGAGGGAGCGCCGGCGGAGCAGCGCGCTCGCCTCTTCGATGGCGCGGCCGACCTCGTTGATCTCCGCCACCGGCGAGGGCACGGCCACCGCGGGCTCGTTCACGCCGAGGGAGGCAGCCGTCGTCTTGAGCGACCCGATGGCGGCAGCGATGCGCCGCCCGAGCGTGAGCGCGAGGCCGATCGCGAGCAGTCCGAGGAGGATGCCGGCGCCGATCACGCCCATGAAGGAGCGGGCGAAGGGGTGCACCTCGGCCCTCGGGATGCCGATCGCCACCGTCCATCCCGTGAGCGGCGAGCGGCTGAACGAGCTATAGACGGGGACGCCCTCCACGGTGACGCCGTGGTAGGAGCCGTCGATGGCCGCGCTCGTGTGCTGGGCGAGCAGCGTGGAGGCGGCAGTGCCCGTCAGACGCTGCCCGTCACGAGTGCGGGCGATGATCACTTTCTTCCGGTCGACGATGGTGCCCGTCCACGTGCCGGGCAGCCGTTGCTCCCCCAGCATGCCCGCCATCAGCTCGGGGGAGAGGCTGGCGGCGAGCACGTAGCGGATGCGGCCGTCGCGGACGACGGGCACGCTCACGGTGACGACGTGATTGCGCGGCGGGCCCACCGCGCGCAGATCGGACACGGAGGGCCGTCCGGTCTCGGCCACGGCAAGCACGACGTCGGTATCGGTGGCTCCCGCGCCGGGCGCGCGCGAGGGGGCCAGCGTGAGCAGCTCCCGGCCCGCGCGATCGAAGAGCATGATGTCGAGCCAGCCATCCTGCGTAGGAAGGACACGCTGCGCCTCGCGCATGAAGCCGCGCAGCTGATCCGCGTCCAGCTCCCTGGAGGTGGCGAGCGCTTCCAGCGTCGTGATCGATCGCAGCAGATCGCGATCGACGGCCAGCGACAGCGCGCGCGCCGTATCGCGGGCGCCGCGCTCGAGGGTGGCGATCTCTTGACGCGTGAACAGCACCACCATGACCACGGAGAACGCGAGCAGCGGCAGGAAGGCGCCGAGCGCGAGCGCGAGAAGGTGCGCACGAAGCTTGAGGACGAGCGGTGAGCGTGTGATGAGCCACGGTACACCGTGACGGCCCACGTGTCAGCACTCTGTCAGAGGCCGGCGAGGGTAAACAGTGCAACGACCGCGGGGTCGCCGCTTTAGGCGCAACGCGGGTGTGGTACGCGCCTTGCGATCGCACCCGGGCGCGATGCTTTGATGTCCCCGGCCGCGGCCTCCGCCGCTTTGCCGAACCGCCGGCGCGCGGCGGCCGGGGACGCATCGCCCCTCGCGTTATTTCACCTGCGCCTTCGCCGCCGCCACCACCGCCTCTGCCGTGAACCCGAACTTCTGCAGCAGGGCCTTGAGCGGCGCGGAAGCGCCGAAGGTCTTCATGCCGATGGTCGCTCCCGTTGTCCCTACGTAGCGGTGCCAGCCCAGCGTCGAGCCCTGCTCCACCGACACGCGCGCCGTCACCGCGGGGGGCAGCACGGCGTCGCGATACGCCTGGTCCTGGTGCTCGAACAGCTCCCACGACGGCATGCTGACGACTCGTGCGTGAATTCCATCGGCGGCGAGCCGCTCGTACGCGTCCACGCACAGCGAGACCTCGCTGCCGGTGGCCAGCAGCAGCACGTCCGGCCGGCCTCCCGGCGCATCCGCCAGTACGTACGCACCCCGACGCACGCCGGCGGCGTCGGCGTAGCGCCCGCGATCGAAGGTGGGCAACGCCTGCCGCGTGAGCACGAGCGCCACCGGCTCGTGCGTGAAGCCCATGATGAGCCGCCACGCTTCCACCACCTCGTTGGCGTCCGCGGGGCGGAGAACCACCAGGCCCGGGATGGCGCGCAGCGAGGCGAGATGCTCGATGGGCTGGTGAGTGGGGCCGTCCTCGCCCACCCCGATGGAGTCGTGCGTATATATATAGATGGCGGGCAGTTCCATGATCGACGACAGTCTCAGCGTGGGGCGCGAGTAGTCGCTGAAGATCAGAAAGCCCGAGCCGTACGCGCGCACCTTCGAGAGGGTGAGACCGTTGAGCGCGCTGCCCATGGCGTGCTCGCGCACCCCGAAGTGGAAATTGCGCCCCGCGCGGTTGGTCGCGCTGAAATCGCCCGCGCCTTCGAAGGTGAGGCGGGTCTTCGTCGAGGGCGCAAGATCGGCCGATCCGCCCATCAGCCACGGCACTCGCTTGGCGATCGCGTTCAGCACCTTCGCCGACGAATCGCGGCTGGCGATCCCCTTGGCGTCGGCGGGGAACACGGGGATGTCGGCGTCCCATCCCTGGGGGAGCGCGCGCTGCTGCATCAGGCGGAGGGACTCCGCAAGGTCCGCATGCTCCTTGGCGTACCGCGCATACAGCGACTGCCACGCGCTCCTCAGGGCGGCGCCGCGCCGGCCGAGGCCCGCCGCGAAGTGGGCGCGCACCTCGTCGGGCACGAGGAACTTGGCATCATCGGGCCACCCGTAACGCTGCTTGGTGAGGCGGATCTCCTCCTCACCGAGCGGCTCGCCGTGCGCGCCGTGCGTGTCCTGTTTGTTGGGGCTGCCGAAGGCGATGTGACTGTCGAGGATGATCAGCGTGGGCCGGTCCTTCGTCGCCTTGAAGACGTCGAAGGCCCGCTCGAGGGCGGCGAGGTCGTTGGCGTCCGTGACGCGCGTGACGTTCCAGCCGTAACCCGTGAAGCGTGTGCCGACGTCCTCGCTGAAGGCGAGGTCCGTGGATCCCTCGATGGTGATGCGGTTGGAATCGTACATCCAGCACAGGTTGGAGAGCTTGAGATGGCCGGCCAGCGACGCGGCCTCGCCGGAGACGCCCTCCATCATGTCGCCGTCGCCTGCGAGCGCGTAGACGTCATAGTCGAAGATCGAAAAGCCAGGCCGGTTGAAGTAGGTGGCCTGCCAGAGGCCCGCGATGGCCAGGCCCACGCTCGTGGCCACGCCCTGCCCGAGCGGCCCCGTGGTCGTCTCCACGCCCGACGTCAGCCGATACTCCGGATGCCCCGGCGTGCGGCTGTCGAGCTGCCGGAACTTCTTGATGTCGTCCAGCGTCACCGCCGCCTCGCGCAGGGGCTCATCCTTGGCGTCGAGGCGCTTGACGCCTGTCAGATGCAGCAGCGAGTACAGCAGCATCGAGGCGTGGCCGGCGGAGAGGACGAAGCGGTCGCGGTTGGGCCACGTGGGGTCGTCCGGATCGTAGCGGAGCCGGCGCTGCCACAACGCATACGCGACGGGCGCCAGGGCCATCGGGGTGCCCGGATGGCCGGAGTTCGCCGCCTGCACGGCATCCATGGCCAGGGTGCGAATGGTGTTGATCGTGAGCTGGTCGAGCCTCGCCTCGTCTACCATGCTGCCTCCCGCTACTTCATCGGTGAGAACGACGTGGGCCTGAAGATCTTGTTGACCACCCGCTCCACGATGGGCCCGTTCGCCTCCGTGGCCTTCTTGGCGGCCTGCCACTCCGGGTCGGCGAGGAACGTCCCCCACGCGCGCTCGCGATGGGCGAGATCGTCGAATTGGCAGATGTACATCAGCTCGTTGTTCTCCCCGATGACGGGCTCCCAGAAACCGACCACGGTGATCCCGTGCTTGGCGAACAGCTTCATGGTGGTCTCCGCGAAGCGTCGCTGGATGTCCGGCATCCGCCCCGGCATCACGTAGTACGCGCGATACTCGTAGATCATCGTTTCCGCCCCTCCCGCGGCATTGTAGGCGCAAACGCGGCCCTGCGGGGCCGCGCCTTCTCCGGCGCTACCGCTTGTTCCAGGTGGGCTTGGACGCGCTCCAGGCGGCGCGCGAGCCCTCGTCGTTTTGTAAGAGTGTGGTTCCCTTCGAGACCGCGGCGGTGGCCGACTTCCGGCGCCGGCTCTTCTGCGGTGAGGACGTCGACTCCGCCGGGGGGCGGCCCGCCTTTTTCGAGCGGGCGGGAGTGGGCGACTTCTTTTTGGCTGCCATTCGGACCCTCCTGCGTGAAGATCGAGGTGAATTCCGGTTTTGACTATACGCCAGGATGAGAGGCCCCTTGCTCAGGCGGCGAAGGCCGCCTACTATCGGGGCAACGAGGAGGCGCGCCATCAAGATCTTGCTAGTCGCCCCGAAAAATCCCGAATCCTTCTGGACGTTCGATCGCATCCTGCCGAGCCTCGGCAAGAAATGCGTCTTCCCGAACCTCGCGCTGCCGACAGTGGCCTCGCTCACCCCGCCCGGACACGACGTGGTCCTCTGCGACGAGAACGTGGAAGACATCGACTTCGACGCCGAGGCCGACATCGTCGGCGTCACCGGCTACGTCATCCACAAGCGCCGCCTGTTCGAGATCATCGCGGAGTTTCGGCGGCGCGGAAAATTCGTGGTGGCGGGCGGCCCCTTCGCCACGCTGTGTCCCGAAGAGCTGCGCGACAAGGTGGACGTCGTCATCAACGGGGAAGCCGAGTACATGTGGGCGCGCTTCCTCAAAGACTACGAGTCCGGCCACTGGCTCAAGGAGTACAGCGAGCCGGAGCGTCCGAGCATGACGGATTCGCCGCTGCCGCGCTTCGACCTCCTCAAGATCGACCGCTACCGCACGATGACCATCCAGTTCGCGCGCGGCTGTCCTTTCACGTGCGAGTTCTGCGACATCATCGTGATGTACGGCCGCCGCCCGCGCACGAAGTCGGTGACGCAGGTGATGGCGGAGGTCAACGCCATCCACGCCCTCGGCATCACGAACATCTTCGTCGTGGACGACAACTTCATCGGCAACAAGAAGGACGCCAAGGAGCTGCTGCGCGCCATCGCCCTCTGGCAGCAGGAGCGCAACTTCCCGATCGAGTTCATGACGGAAGTCAGCCTCAATGTCGCCCAGGACGCCGAGCTCCTCACGCTGATGAAGGAGGCGCACTTCTCGACGATCTTCGTGGGCATCGAGTCCCCGCGCGTGGCGAGCCTCAAGGAAACGGGCAAGATGCAGAACACGCGTGGCGACCTCGTGGAATCCGTGCACAAGATCCAGGCGGCCGGCATCCAGGTGATGGCCGGCATGATCGTCGGCTTCGACAACGACGACCCCGCCATCTTCGAGGAGCAGTTCCGCTTCATCCAGGACGCGCGCATTCCCATCTCGATGACGGGCATGCTCAACGCCATTCCGAAGACGCCGCTCTACACGCGGCTGGAAAAAGCGGGGCGCCTCGTGGCGGAGTCGGTGGGCGACCAGTTCGTCTTCACCAACATCATCCCCACCGGCATGTCGCGCCTGCAGCTGTACGAGGGCTATCGGCATCTGCTGTCCAAGCTGTACGACTACCGCCATTATCGGACGCGCGCCATGGACCTCATCCTCCGGCGCGGCGACCTCGAATCCAAGCTGGTGGCCCGGCGGGACGATCTCAAGCTGGCCATGCGCATCTTGTGGAACTGCGTGCTGCGCGCCTCGCCACCGCGCGCGTGGCTCACGCTGTCGATGGTCGCGGAGACAGCGCTGCGCCGCCCCGCTGCCGTGCGCGATGCCCTCCCCCTTGCTCTGATGCACAAGCACCTGTGGGAGTACGTCCGCGACACGTCCGAAGGTCTCGACGCCCTCATCGCCGAGCTGCGCGTGACACCGACCGCCGGCCTCCTCCCCGCCGTCGTAGTGGAGGCAGCGCCCCACCGTTAGCCCG
>JBKKCN010000372.1:0-2655 GCA_046712525.1 Candidatus Rokuibacteriota bacterium | reverse complement strand
ATCTAACGCCTTCTCGTTTCGTCGCCTCCCGCGCTCACTCGTCCACCACAGGCTCGAACAAGATCCCGGGCCCGCCGGATGCGGTGACGGTGTGATACCGGACCCAGTGAATCTGCGGGCGGGTGATCTGCCGCGCCACGGTTCTGAGCAGGGGGGAAAACTGGGGTGCGAGGAGAAACAGCCTGGGCGGAAGAGAGAAGTTGACGGCCTGCTCGCGATACATGCGCTGGACGTTCGGCATGTTGCGCACGACCCAGTCGAAGTGACCGATCCCGCGGAGCAGCAGGCCGTCGTCGAAGGTCATCTCGAAGTCGATGATCGTCAGCTGACTCGCGCGATCGACCGCGAGGAGGCCGATCTCCCCGCACGGATGGCATGGAATGTTTGCGTCGAATGCCCTCAGCCCGTCCTCGAGCGCACCGTCGAACTCCATGAGGGCGACGGCGAGCCGCTCCCGGGTGAGCGATGCGGGTCGCAGAAGGGCGATGCCTCCGCGCGATCCGGGCGGAGGAGACGAGCGCTCGGGCGGACGAACGATCGCGCGATCGCTGGCCGGCGCCTCACCTGTCTTGCGTGACAAGAAGAGATGAGAGACGTCCTCCAATCCCCGTCCGAGCGGGCTTTCGTGTGCGCCTGCCGACCCACCCGTTTCGTTCGGATCCATGGCGAAGCTAGCCAGCCACCCCCTCGTCCATGACGAGAACGGAGTCGTCTCCACCGAAGCGGTTCGGTTCGACCGCGGCGTTCAGCGGATCGTTCTGCCACCGTCCGTCGACCACGTAGCGATAGCGGTAACGCCCGGGCGGCAGCTTCACGACCTTCGTCCACACTCCCCCCGTGCCTTCCATCTCGTTGCCGTCCACGGTCCAGTTATTGAAGTCGCCCGCCAGCTGAACTCGCTCGGCGTCGGGAGCTTCAATGGTGAACATGACGCCCTCGGGCGTCACGGCGGGTGCCAGTCGTCCTGCCCACTCGTCGCCCGCGCTCGCTCCGGCCGCGGTCCCGTTGAGAGCGACACGCTCACGCGTGGGCATCGCCGTTTCCTGTTGGAGGACTTCGGCGGCGAGCGCCTGGTAGTCGTCAAATCCCACACAGTGTCGGGAGTAGTGGGCGATCGGCACGCCGTGGCTGGCGGCTTCCGCCAGCTTGACGCTATACCTGATGACGGTCTCGAAGTGCCGGCCGGCGAGGTGACGGCGAACCTCGTCGAGAACCGCCTTCGCAAAGGATGATCGCCCGGAATAGAGCGTCACGAGCACGCGAGCGGCGATGTGGTGATCGGTCTGCGTTGCCAGCACATTGATCGTTTCCAGCTGCTTTCCGAGGCCGTGCAATGAGAAGAAGCTGGGATCCATCGGAACGATCGCTTCCGAACACGCCTTCAGCGCGTTGAACGTGAGGAGGCCGACGTTGGGGGGGCAATCAACGACCACGTAATCGTAGCGGCCCTCGACGCTGGCGATGGCGTCGGCCAGGATGTCCTCCCGGCCCACAAGCCCTGCGAGTCTTTCCGAGATCGCACTCAACCGGATATCGGCAGGCGCCACATCGAGGTTCTCGCGAACGGTGCGGACGACGTCACCCAGACGGGTGGGTTGCCTGCCGGCGTCCCGTACGAACACGTCGTACACGGTCGTGGTCGGCTGAACGGCATCGGCGAGGAGTCCCAAGGTGGCGTGGCCCTGCGGGTCCATGTCCACGACCAACACCCTGCGCTGCTCACGCGCGAGAAAGGCCGCGAGGTTGATCGATGTGATGCTCTTTCCGCATCCGCCCTTTTGGTTCACCACGGCTATCGTCCGCATTGACGCTCCTTTAGCTTGGTGTCCTCTTTAGGTCGGCTCGGTCGCACCCCCCTCGCCTCGACGGTAGCAAGAGTGCCCGCCGAATAGCAACTATTCCTTGGGGTATCTATCGGTACGTCACACCACATATGGGGCAAACTGAGGCCCGCCTTTCCGACGGCCAGCCCCGGTTAGACTGACGCCGTGCTGAACTCCGTGACGGCCTTCCTCGACGAGCACATCGCGCTCGGTGCGGCCGACCGGCCCGCCATCGTGTCCCCCTCCGGCGCCACTACCTACGGCAAGCTGCTCGCGCGCGTGAATCGCACCGGCAACGCGCTGCGCTCCCTCGGCGTCGAGCCCGAGCAGCGGGTGGCCATGCTGCTCGCCGACGGCGTGACGTGGGCGGCCACGTTCTTCGGCGCGGTGCGCATCGGCGCGGTGGCGGTGCCGCTGAACACGCGGCTGCGCCCTGCGGAGTGGGTCGCGATGATCCGCGACAGCGCTGCCAAGGTGCTCGTCGCCGACACCGACCTCTTCGCCGAGGTGCGTCCCTTGCTCAAGGACGTCCCGCGCCTGAAGGCGGTGGTGATCACCGGTCGCGCCGGGTATCGCAGCCTCGACGAGATGCTCGCCGCCGCTCCTGCGGACCTCGTGCCGGAGGCCGTCGCCGGCGAGGACATGGCGTTCTGGCTCTACACCTCCGGGACGACGGGCGCGCCGAAGGCGGCCATTCACACGCACCGTGACCTGGTGGCGTGCCGTCACTACGGCATCGACGTGCTCGGCGCCACCGAGAAGGACTGCGCCTTCGCCACCTCGAAGCTCTTCTTCGCGTATGCCCTCGGCAACGCCCTGCTCATCCCGCTCT
>JBKKCN010000371.1:0-5052 GCA_046712525.1 Candidatus Rokuibacteriota bacterium | reverse complement strand
CGACGTCAGCCAGTGCCAGGTGGTGGAACGCCAGATCGTCGACTCCCGCCAGCGCGTGACGGCGATGCCGGGCGAGGTGCTGCTCACGCACTACTCGAAGAGCACCCCCGTCATGCGACGGCAGCTCGCGAAGCACCCCACGCTAACGCCCTAGCAGCCCGTGGTGAAAGTTCGTGAGAGAGCCATCGCCAACAACGAGGGTGAGAACGTAAACGACGGCCCATGGCGATGGGCAAACGCAAGAGCGAGCAAGCCCCGATCTGGATTCCGACCACCGACCTCCCGGCCTCGCCGGGCCATCCCTTCTACGTGCGGCTGAACGCTATCCTCGACGCAGCCGGCTTCGACCGGTTCGCGGAGGAGCAGTGTCGGGTGTTCTACGCGCCGGTGATGGGACGCCCCGGGTTGCCGCCGGGACGGTACTTCCGGTTGCTGCGGCTCGGCTACGTCGAAGGGCTCGACTCCGAGCGCGGGATTGTCTGGCGCGCGGCCGATTCGCTCGCGATCCGCAGCTTCGTGGGGCTCGGCCTCGACGCCGCGGCCCCGGATCATTCCACGATCTCGCGCACGCGGCGGTTGATCGCCGTGGAGACCCATCGGGCCGTCTTCACCTGGGTGCAGGAGCGCCTCGTCGCGGCCGGGCTCCTCAAGGGGCGGACCGTCGCCATCGGCGCGACGACGCTGGAGGCGAACGCCGCGATGCGCAGCATCGTGCGGCGCGACACCGGCGAGAGCTATCAGGAGTTCCTGACCCAGCTCGCGGCCGCGGCGGGCATCAAGACGCCGACGCGCGAGGCCTTGGCGCGCCTCGACCGGCGCCGGAAGAAGCGGACCTCGAACAAGGACTGGGAGAACCCGTCGGATCCGGCCGACGTCGGGGACACGACGAGTCTCGTCCACACCGCCCTCGCCGCCGCGGAACAACGCGAGGCCGCGCCCGCCGCGAGCTTCCCGCCGGCGGCGCTGACCGAGCTCGTCGCCGACAAGGGTTATCACAGCAACCAGACGATGATCGCCCTCGAGGCCGTCGCCGTGCGGTCCTACATCGCCGAGCCCGATCGGGGCCGACGGGATTGGACGAAGACGCCGGAGGCGCAGGCGCCGGTGTACGGCAATCGCCGGCGCGTGCGCGGCGCGCGCGGCAAACGGCTGCTGCGGTATCGCGGCGAATACGTCGAGCGCTCCTTCGCGCATGTGTACGACACCGGTGGCCTGCGCCGCACCCACTTGCGCGGGCATCAGCACATCCTGAAGCGGCTACTGGTCCACGCGGGCGCGTTCAATCTCGGCATTCTCATGCGGCAGGCGTTCGGACGCGGCACGCCGCGAGGGCGGCAAGGACGCCGATTCGACGTCGGTGCGCTTGAAATCGCCTTCGGAATGTTCGTCGAGCATGTCTGGATGGCCGCCACGCGTCTCTGGTCCATCTCACGGCCGATGCCGGGCGTACTGCGCACCGATTCAACGGTTGTGCTTGCGTGGTGAAGTCGGCCACTTCCACCACGGGCTGCTAGGGGATTCGAGGAGCGCCACGGCTTCGCCGGGGCGCTCCGAGCGTGGGGGGCTTGGGGGGCCCTTCGAGGCCCCCCATGCAAATCAAGAAAGTTCAGGCCGAGCGCGTGCTTTGACGAGCATCCGCTGCCGGTGGGCTTGGGGGGCCTAGAGATCTACCGGCCGCCGGGAGCGTAACGCGGAAGGTGGCGCCGTCCTGGTTGCGATTACCGGCGGACAGCCGGCCGCCGAGACTTTCCACGATGCCGGCGGAGATGGCCAGGCCCAGGCCTGTTCCCGTGGGCTTCGTCGTGAAGAAGGGCTCGAAGATCCGCGCCAGCGCCTTGGACGGAATGCCGCGGCCGTTGTCACGCACCTCGACCACGCAGTGCTCACCCTGGACGAACCCGGCGATCACGATGTCGCGACGGCCTCCCACCTGTCGCAGCTCGTCCTGCGCGTTGCTCACGAGGTTCAGCAACACCTGCTGCAGCTGGAAGGCGGCCGCGGTCACCGCGGGCAGGCCCGCCTCGAACTCCAGGGTGAGCGCGATAGCGTCGCGGCGCAGATCGTACGCCTTCAGCTGGGCGACGCGCTCGGCCACGCCCGCGAGCAGCACGGGCTCGGTGCCGGCGGCGGGGTGGCGAGCCATGTCGAGCGTGGTCCGCATGATGCGCATGGCGCCCTCGCAGCTCGACTCGATCTCGTCGAGATGCTCGATGACGTCCGCGCGCGCGTCACGCAGCTTGCGGCGCACCAACCACAGATGGCCGACGACCGACTGCAGCACGTTGCGGACCTCGTGCGTGACGCCCGCGGCCACGTCGCCCAGCACGGACAGGTGCGCCGCCTGCTGGATGTGGCCATTCAGACGCTGCGCTTCGTCGTGCGCGCGCTCGAGCTCCGCGTTGAGCGCGTGCAGCCGGAGGCAGCTCCGGCGGTAGGCCTCGGAGAGAAGCGCGGCCATGCAACCGACGATGTTCAGGACGAACAGGTTGAAGGCCACGATCTCCCACGCGTGGGGCGGCGGCGGCCGGTGCAGGGGCAGCACGCCCTCCGTCTGGAGCACGGCCAGCGTGGTGAAGCTCACCGTGGCGAAGGCGGTGGCGAGGAGGCAGGCGCGGCCCGAGAACACCATGCCCGTGTAGACGGCGACGATCGTGTGGACGGCAAGGTACTGCGCGGCGGCGATACCCCCTGCCGCATAGAGTCCCGCCGTGATGAAGAGGATGTCCAGGCACATTCGCACGTACGCCTGCGCGCGCACGGCGACGCCGGTCTGCGCGGCGAGGAAGTAGGGCAGGTTCAGGGTGAGGGCGACCAGCGTCGTCATGCGGATGACCGCGCGCGCGTGCGGGGCCACGGTGAAGAACTCGTTGAAGAGCAGGATGAGGGCGCCCACCGACAGGCGGACGATGAGCTCCTGGCGCAGCGCGCGCTTGCGGCGCGAACCTTCCTCGTGCTCGGCACGCGCAGGCGCCGACACGCCGGCGACGGCGTGCGGGTCGCTCCAGGGGCTGGTCAGGGCAGGAGGCGGCGGCGGCGCTTCGAAGCGCGAGAAGAGCATGGGCGGACCTTCGGTCACGATGCGGCCGTTTCGATGCAAGCCGAACACCATGCCCTGTGTGGGATGGAACGTGGTGATTAATCAGGTGCCTCGGCGTCAGAGGGCCGGCGAATCGGATGAAATGTGATCGACGCCGAGGCACGGAGCGTTAACGAATCAGCCAGACTAGAACCGCAGACGGACTCGATACACGATCTTGGACGTGCCTTCCCTGGGCACCGGCACCTGGAACTTCAGCGTGTGCGCTTCGGGTTTCTCCCACGCGTGCGTGGAGGTGACGACCTGCCAGTCGCCGGGGACAGGCTCGATGACGGTGACGGTCTGGTCTTCCTTCTTGTGGTTGCGGAGCGCGATCTCCCACTCCACCTCGTACAGCGAGGAGCCGAGCTTGCGCCATTCCTTCTGGGTGCGCTCGCCCACGACGTCGAAGGCATCGCCCATCTTGATCTTCACGCGCTCGTCTTTCGGCGTGTGGTCGATCCAGTCCTCGCCGATGAACTGCTGGCTGCCGGCCGCGTCCGCCTTGTAGACGCGCACCTTGCCCTTGGGCAGCGGCACCCCGAGCCGATTGTCCTTGCTGTTCTTCACCTCGAGGAGCACGGCCACCTTCTGGTTGGAGATCGGCTGGCCGTACGACGTGCGGTAGTAGTCGGCGGCGCCGTAGTACACGAGCTGCTTGGACACGCCCACGTCGCTCGCGGACATGAGCGCGAGCTGCTTGGTCTGGTTGTTCTTGATGGTGGTGCGGCCGTCGAGCGTGTAGAGGTGATACTCGAAGAATCCTTCGGAGGCGAAGTCGCGGCTGGCGTCGGCGATCGAGGCCGCCTTGGCGGCCATCTCCATCGCCCGTAAGTTGCGGCGCGGCTCCTGAGCACGGTTGACGTCGCCGGCCACCAGCTTGAGGGCGGCGTTGCCGTAGGTGGCGCCGCTCTTGTTGTCCACGGTCACCCAGCCCGTGAGGTCCGTCTTCTTGTCGGCGGCGTCGATGATCATCACGTAGTCGGCCTTCCACGTGATGCCGCCCGTGAGATAGGAGGCTTCAATGCGCTGCGCCGCCGCGGTCTGATTGCGCAGCAGCCAGACGAGCGTGGGCTGGCTCACGAGGTTCTCGGGCAGCGCGGGCAGCACGAGCTGACCGGGCTGGCCGAGGTGGATCTGGCCGTTGATCTCGAACACGGGGCCCGCCGTGCTCAAGAGCTTGGCGTCCTGCCAGGTGCCGTCGCCCTTGTAGAGGCGCACCGTCTTGCCCACGTACTTCTCCATGAGCTTGGCGCTCGTGAGCAGGTCGTACTCGTAGTTCTGCTCGAGGATCTTGAGCCCGGCGGGATTCGTGAGCGACTTGAGATGCACGCTGGTGGGATCGATGAGCGCGGCCACGTCCATGAACTGCACCTCGCTCGTTCCCGTCTCGAGGCGGCTCTCGCGCACGTCCTTCACGAGGCCGAGGTTGCCGTTGTAGATGGTCACCATCACGTCCTTCTGGACTTCGCGCGTGATGGTGATCGGCGCCGCAGCATCAGCGCCCTGTGCGACGGAAAACACGAACAACACGAGCACGGCGAACAAGCGAGTCATGCCTGCCTCCCGGGTGCTGCCTTTGGGTGCGTCTGGCAGGTAAGACAGGCCTCGTCCCGGTAAGTTCCCGGCAAGCCGGGATCAGCCGGAGATGCGCAGGGTGACGTGGACGGTGGGAGGCAGCGTGGCGCCGGGCGGCACGGGGGTGAGCCGGCCGAACCATTCGAGCACGTTCGTGAGATCTTCGTACCCCTCGCGCGGCACGGAGAACTCCACGATCTCCACGGTGCCCTCGGTGCGGCGCGTGAGGGGGCTGCCGCCCAACCGCGTCACCAGCCGTTCGAGCTCGCGCGTGGCGGCCTCGCGGTCCTCGACGCGCCAGGTCGCCGTGACGTCCGCCGGCCCCGCGCGCGCCGTCAGCGACGGCGCCGCCTGCTTGGCCATGCTGTCGCGCGCGGGGGCCGGCGTCTCCGGCCGCC
>JBKKCN010000370.1:0-21677 GCA_046712525.1 Candidatus Rokuibacteriota bacterium | reverse complement strand
CTCGACAGCTTCGGTGGCGGCGCGGGCGCCCTCGTGGGCGCGGCGGGGGCGGGCATCGCGGACGAGGGCGACGCCTTCGCCGACAGGTAGTCGTCGTACGAGCCGAGATAGCGCGTGAGCACGCCGTGCGCCACCTCGACGATGGAGGTGGCAATGGCGTTGATGAAGTAGCGATCATGCGAGATGAACACGATGGTGCCCGGAAAGACGGCGAGCGCGTCCTCCAGCACTTCGCGGGAGCCAAGGTCGAGGTGATTGGTGGGCTCGTCCAGGCACAGGAGGGCGGCGGGGCGCACCAGCATCTTGGCGAGGGCGAGCCGCGCCTTTTCGCCTCCGGAAAGGACCGTCACCTTCTTCTCGACGGAGTCGCCCGAGAACAGGAAGGCGCCGAGGATCGCGCGCAGGCGTGTGTGCGGCATGTGAGGGGCGGCGGCGATGATCTCTTCGAGCACGGTGTTGCCGGCGGTGAGCGCGTCCAGCTGGTGCTGCGCGTAGTAGTGGACCGCCACGTGAGGCCCGAGGGTGCGCTCGCCGCGGTCGAAAGGCAGCGCGCCCGCCAGGATCTTCAGGAGCGTGGACTTGCCAGCCCCGTTTTCGCCCACGAGCGCCACCCGGTCGCCGCGCTCGACCTCGAACTCCATACCGCTGTAGACGACGTTGGCGCCGTACGCCTTGTGGATGCCGCGCAGAGAAGCGACGCGGCGCCCGGTGCGGGGCGGCTCCGGGAACGCGAAATGGATGCGCTTGGTGACGCCGTCCAACTCGATGCGCTCCACCTTGTCGAGCATCTTGATGCGGCTCTGCACCTGCCGCGCCTTGGTGGCCTGGTAACGAAAGCGGTCGATGAAGCGCTCGATCTCGGCGATCCGCTTGGCCTGGTTGCGCGCCTGCGCTTCCAGCAGTTGCTTGCGGGCCTCGCGCTCCACGAGGTACTCGTCGTAGTCGCCCGGATAGACGGTGATCCCCGCCGGGCTGAGGTCGGCAATGGACGTCACCATGCGGTTCAGGAAGTACCGGTCGTGCGAGACCACGACCACGGTGCCGTCGTACCCGGCGAGAAAGTTCTCCAGCCACGCCAGCGATTCCAGATCGAGGTGGTTCGTGGGCTCGTCGAGCAGCAGCAGCGAAGGGGCGAGGAGCAGCAGGCGCGCGAGGGCGGCACGCATGCGCCAGCCGCCGGAGAACTCCGCGAGGGGCCGCGCGAGGTCGGCGGTGGCGAAGCCGAGCCCGGTCAGGATAGAGCGCGCGGAGGTTTCGAGGCGATAGCCGCCGAGCGCCTCGAAGCGATGCTGAAGGTTGCCGTACCGCTCGGTGAGCGCTTCAGTGGGGGAAGCCTCGAGTACCGCCGCCACTTCTTCCATCTCGCGCTCGAGAGCCCACACGTCCTTGAAGCCGCCGAGGGCCTCCGCGAGCACGGAGCCCGTGGTGCCGCCGGCCACCTCCTGCGGGAGATAGCCGACGGTGACGTGCCGCGGGCGGCTCACGCGCCCCGTGTCCGGCTCCTCGATGCCGGCGAGGATCCTGCACATCGTCGTCTTGCCGGCGCCGTTGGGGCCGACGAGCCCGATGCGCTCGCGCTCGGCGATGCGCCAGGTGACCTCGCGGAGCACGGTCTGCCCGCCGTACCCCTTGGAAACGGACTCGACTTGAATCACCCGGGCGTGACTACCCCATGCCCTGCACGCGCTCGGGCACGATCTTGACGGTGACCCGCACCTCGCCGGGCTGGCGGTGCGCGTACCGGTCCGCACCCGTGTACTTCTTGGCGAGCGCGTCGATGTGCGCGTCGGCGCCCTTTTCCGTCATCTCGGCCACGCGCCCACGCACCTGCACGTAGCGGTAGGGATTGTCGGGATCGAGAATCGACAGCGCCACTTTTGGATTGGCCTGCAGATTCCTGTCCTTCACGCGCCCGCGGGCCGTGTTGATTCGGATGTGGGTGCCGTCGTAGTCGACCCACACCGGCGTGGACTGGGGCGTGTTGCCCTTGCCCACGGTGGCGATGTGCGCGAACGCCTTCTTGTCGAAGAGATCACGATACTGCTCCGGGATTCCAGCCATGGTCATCGTCCTTTCTTACCGAGCTCGTCCAGCACCGAAAACGCGTGACGAACCGACTTCGCGGCGAGGGTTCCCCCCATGAGGAGCCCGATGTCGAGCGTCTCCGCGATCTCCGCTTCCGTGGCACCCTGGTCGAGGACCTCCTCGACACGGTGGTCCACTCAGTCGAAGCAGTTCTGCGACACGGCGACCGCCAGCGCCGTGAGCTCCTTGTGCTTCTTGGAGAGCGCACCATCGGCGAATACCTGCTTGCCGAGGGCGCCGTACGCCGCATACACCTTCATCGGGGACTGCAGCATCAGCCCGTTCAGCCGCTTCTTCTCGTTGTTCCGCTCATGGACGTGCATACGTGACCCCTTTCCGATCTTCAGATCATGCCTGAGATCATTTCACCGCTCGCGTCGCGGGAGGCACCGGCTCCGCTCGCACTGCTCAGATCATTTCACCGCTCGCGTCGCCGGAGGCACCGGCTCCGCTCGCACTACCACACGTGAATCTCACTAGTTGGGCTCCGTGCCGGGCGTTCCGTGCGGTCCTGGGGGTCTGCTGCTTTGATTCGGAAGGCCGGTGAGCTCTTGCGCGCGCACTTCGGCCATCGCGCGCATGGAGAAGAGGACACGGACAACGCACTGCTGGACGAGGAGGGCGTCCTGGGTGAACGGATCCGCCAGCCACTCGCGCGCCCACTCGCGGTTCTCGGCCGCGAAACCGAGCGTGGGCGACAGCTTCTGCAGGCGAATGAGCATGTCGTCCTGCGGCAGGCCGGAGGCGCGCAGGCGTGTCACCACCGACGCCCGCACGGCGGCGTTCCACACGCCGGTGAGACCCTCCAGCAGCGCCGCGTAGCAGGTGAGGTCCTCCTTCTGCTGGAACTGCTGCAGGACCACGGGCACGAGCGGGTTGACGACGTCGTCGCCGTCCTCGTCGGTGCCGAAGAGAGGGCCGATCACGGGATCGCTCTGCGGCTCGTCGAGCTCCTCGATGAGGGCGATGGCTGCCGCCACGGGCAAGGGCGCCAGCTGCGCCAGCCGTTCGAGGAAGGGTGCATCACCCGTCACGCTCAGCCTCCCACCCCGGTGGCCGCGCCCGGCACCTCGGCGCGGGCGAGGTCCTGCGCACGACCCGCGGGCACGAGGAACGCGGACGCGAAGGCGGCCACGCAGATGAGCAGGCCCACCACGAAGACCCCGTGGAGGGCGTCCGCCATCGGCAGGCCGTCGGCAAGCCGCCGCGCCATCACCGCGCCCATCAGCGACAGGCCCACCGCGCCGCCGATGCTCCGGAAGAACTGCGTCATGGAGGTGGCGGAGCCCAGGTCCGCGCGCGGCACCGCGCTCTGCACGGCGATGAGCATGGGGACCATGGTCATGCCCATCCCGATCCCGCCCAGCAGCGCATCACGCATGGCGATGCCCTGCGTGAGCCCGGACGACCAGCGGCTGAGGAGAATGAAGGAGGCCGTCAGGCACGCCATGCCGGTGACGACGACGCTGCGATAGCCCACCTTCAGCACGAGGCGGGCGCTCACGATGGAGAGCGTCACCCATCCCAGCACGAAGGGCGTGAGCACGAAGCCGGCGCTGGTGGCCGTCATTCCGCTCACCGATTGGAGAAAGAGCGGCACGAACGAGATGGCGCCGAACATCGCCATGCCGGCGAGCAAGCCGGTGACGGAGGCGGCGAGCACCATGCGGTGGCGGAACAGACGCAGGGGCACGATCGGCTCCGGCACGCGGCGCTCCACGACGACGAAGACGACGAGGGCGGCGGCGGCGAAGAGCAGCGGACCCACCACGTCGAGACCGCTCCACCGTCCCGCCCGCCCCGCCTGCCCGAGGCCGATGAGGAGCGCGGACACGCCGCCGAAGAAGAGCGCCAGCCCCACGTAGTCGATGGTGGGCCGCCGCACCGGACGCGGCTCACCGCGCAGCGCGCCCCACACCACGGCCATCGCGACGGCGCCGAAGGGCACGTTGATGTAGAAGACCCCGCGCCACGACACGTGATCGGTGAGGAGGCCGCCCAGCAGCGGTCCCAGCATGGAGGCGAGCCCCCACACGCCGGACATGTAGCCCTGCATCTTGGCGCGCCGCTCGAGCCCGAAGAGGTCGGCGATGATCGTCATGCTGAGCGTGAGCAGCGAGCCCGCCCCCAGTCCCTGCAGCATGCGGAAGGCGATGAGCTGGCCCATGTTCTGCGCCAGACCGGAGAGCGCGGAGCCGATGAGGAAGAGCACGAGGCCCGTCATGTACATCGGCCGCCGGCCGAAGAGGTCGGAGAGACGTCCCCACACCGGGATCGACACCGTGGAGGTGAGCAGGAAGCCGGAGAACACCCACGAGTAGATGTGGATGCCGCCCAGGCTCGTCACCACCTTCGGCATGGCGGTGGCGACGACGGTCGACTCCATGGCGGCGAGGAACACCGAGAGCATCACGCCGAAGAGCGCACGGCGCTTGCGGGCGTCGTCCGCCGTCATCAGTGGCCGCCCGTGCAGGCGGCGCAGCGGCACAGCGCGCGCAGATCCGCGTAGGGATAGAGGCTCTCGTGCGTGTCCGCCCATACCACGCGCAGCGCGCCCTCGATCTTCTTGATCTCCTGCGGCCACACCATGGGCGGCGTCACCGGCGCCAGCGCCGTGCACGCGCCGCAGGCACAGCCCCGGCGCAGCGGCTCGAAGGGATAGATGGAACCGTGGTCGTCCGCCCACGTGACTCCGAGCGCGTAGCGGCCCACGAGGTGCACGTCCTTGGGCAGCGCCGGATCAGGCTGGCCAAGGATCTTCAGGGAGAGCTTCTTGTTCACGCCGCCCCTCCCCCGCCCGCGGCGGCGTGTTTCAAACGCATACCGGCGAGCAGGTAGTGGACGGCGAGATTCTGGTAATGACCCCACGCGCGCGCGCGCCGGCGAATGGCGTTCTCGCTCAGCGTGCGCCCGCGTCCGTAGAAATGCTCGAAGGCCTTGCGCACGGCGAGATCGCCCGCGGGGCAGACGTCGCCGCGACCCCAGCAGCGCGCGAGAAACCAGTCCGCCGTCCAGCGTCCGAGGCCGCGCAGGGCGGTGAGCGACTCGATGACGGCCGCGTTGGGAGCGCTCGCCGTCGCCTCCAGATCGAGCGTGCCGCGCGTCACGGCGCGCGCGAGATCGCGAATGTACTCCGCCTTGCGCGTCGAGAACTGCATGGCGCGCAGCTCGCTCACGCGGGCGCGGGCGAGGACGGCGGCGTCCGGAAACGCGTAGAGGGTGGAGCCCCCGAACTCGACGGGAGTGCCGAAGCGCCGCACGAGACGCGCACGACACGTGAACGCAAAGGCGAGGTTGACCTGCTGCGCGCTGATGGAGCCCACCAGCATCTCGAGCGGCGTGGGCGCCAGCGTGGGCCGCAGGCCGTAGAGAGGCTCCACGAGCGTGGCGAGGACGGCATCACCCTTCGCGAGGCGGTAGAAGCCGGGCAGGTCGAAGTCGAGACCGAAGGTCCGGCGCACTTCGGCGCGCGCCGCCGCCTCCACCGACGCGCCGCGCGCGCCCGGCACGCTCACCTCAAGGGGAGCGTCATCCACGGAGCCGGAGCACTGGACCTCGTAGGGCAACAGGCGGCCGTCCGCCTTCAGAACCCGGCGAAAGACGGTGCCCTCTACACGGTTGGCGGGGTCGTCTCCCCACAGATGGTAGCGGGCGAGCGTCCCGCCGGCGTCGAGCGGGCCGTCCGGGGTGAGGACGATCTTCATCGAATGATCACGCGAACGTGAAGTGTACCAGAGTTGAACGCCCCTCCCCTTGCCGCCCGAGACGACCGGCCCGCTGCGTCAGTGCTTCAGGTGGTAGGGGACGTCGGTGACGATGACGTTCTTGCGGAAGAGGAGGCTTCCCTTGATGAGCAGGGCCGTCTGGTTGTGCAGCAGGTGCTGCCACCAGCGCGCGGGGATGAACTCCGGCACCACCATCGTGACCACGTGGCGGCCCGGCTGGGCGGTGAGGTGGTCGATGTACGCCACCAGCGGACCGAGCAGGGATCGGTACGGTGAGGTGAGCACGACGAGCGGTACGCCGAGACCGTGGGCGCCCCATTTCTCCTCGAGCCGCCGCGTGCGCTCGGGATCCATCTCGACGTAGACGGCCTTCGCGCCCGGCGACAGCGTGCGCGCGTACTGCAGCGCCTCCACCACACCCTTGTGCAGGTCGCCCACGAGCACGAGAACGGAATGGGTCATCTCCGGCGGGGGGGGCGCGCCATCGAGGGAGAGCTGCTGGGCGACGTCGTCGTAGTGGCTCCGGATGGCGAGCAGCGTCAGCATGAAGCCGCCGATGAGCAGGATCACGATCCACGCGCCGTCGAGGAACTTCGTGGCCGCCACCACCACCAGCACCGTGCCCGTGGTGAGGGCGCCCACGCCGCTGATGAGGACTCGCCACACCCAGCGCTCCGGCCGCCGGCGCACCCAGCGCAGGACCATGCTCGTTTGCGAGAGCGTGAACGACGTGAAGACGCCCACCGCGTAGAGCGGGATGAGGGCGTGCGTGTTGCCCTGGAAGCCGGCCACGAGGACGGCCGCCACCACCGCGAGGATGACGACGCCGTTGGAGAAGACGAGGCGGTCGCCGCGGTTGGCGAACTGGCGCGGCAGGTAGCCGTCACGCGCCATGAAGTACGCCAGCCGCGGGAAGTCGGCGAAGGCGGTGTTGGCGGCCAGGATCAGGATGAGCATGGAGACGACCTGCAAGAAGTAGTACGGTGCGCCGCCTCCGAAGATCCGCCACGCGAGCTGGGACACCACCGTCTCCTCGTCCCGCGGGACGACGTCGTAGAGCCCGGCGAGGGCGGTGGTGCCGAGGAAGAGCACCACCATGATGACCCCCAGCACCGCGAGCACCGCGCGCGCATTCTTGACCTCCGGCGGCTTGAAGGCGGTGACGCCGTCGGCGACCGCTTCGATGCCGGTGAGCGCGACGGCTCCCGACGCGAAAGCGCGCAGCACGAGAAAAAAGGTGAGGGGAACCACCGCCTCCACGGGGGCGGCGGCTTCGGCGGCAGGCGCCCCGTACAGCGCGTAGCGCACCAGTCCCACGCCGATGAGGGCGAAGAAGCCCCCGATGAAGAGATACGACGGCAGCGCGAAGAACTTCCCGGACTCGCGCAGCCCGCGTAAGTTTCCGATCGTGATGATGGCGATGGCGCCCACGCAGAGGTAGACGCGGTAGTCGAAGAGCGACGGGATGGCGGAGGTGAGGGCCGCGATACCGGCCGACACGCTCACCGCCACCGTCAGCGTGTAGTCGATGAGGAGCGCGCTGCCGGCGGTGAGCCCGGCCACGGTGCCCATGTTGTCCGTGGCCACGATGTAGTCGCTCGCGCCCTGGGGATAGGCGAGGATCGTCTGGCGATACGAATAGATCACGATGGCGATCACGATGGCGATGGCGACGCCGATGGGAAAGGAGAGCGCGAGCGCGCCCGACCCCGCCAGGATGAGCACGCGCAGGATCTCCTCGGAGGCGTAGGCGACCGAGGAGAGGTTGTCGGAGGCGAAGATCGCCAACCCCGTCAGCTTCGACAATCGCTCGTGGCGGGCCTGCGCCGTGGGCAGCGGCTGCCCCACCAGCAGCCGCTTCAGAGTCAGGATCTGCACGCCGAGCATGATACGCGCGCCCGCGGTGTTGACAAAGGAACGCGGGAGACGCGAGGCGAACGTCGGCGGTATCGAGGAGCGCCCCGGCTTCGCGGGGGCGTTGCCGAGCGTGGACCTTGGGGGCCGTCGAGGCCCCCATGTCAGTCAAGCGCTGGGGGGGCCCTTCTAGGCCCCCCCATCTAAAACGGCTGCGCAGCCTGGCGGTGGTGGTCGGCGGCGTTCTCGAACCGCGCGTACTGCGGCAGGAACACGACCTTCACGGTGCCGATGGGCCCGTTGCGCTGCTTGCCGATGATGACCTCGGCGATGTTCGCCTCGTCGGGTGCGATATCGTCCTTGTACACGGAGGCGCGGTAGAGGAAGAGGATGACGTCCGCATCCTGCTCGAGGGCGCCGCTTTCCCGAAGGTCGGAGAGCTGGGGGCGGAAGTCGCGCTGAGAGCGAGCCTCCACCGCGCGCGAGAGCTGGGAGAGCGCGACCACGGGCACGTTCAGCTCCTTGGCGAGCGCCTTGAGCGAGCGCGAGATCTCGGAGATCTCCTGCTGGCGGTTCTCGATGCCGTTGCGGCCGCGCATGAGCTGCAGGTAGTCGACCACGAACAGGTCGAGGCCGTGCTCGGCTTTCATGCGTCGTGCCTTGGCACGCGCTTCCAGCACCGTGATGCCGGGACTGTCGTCGATGAAGATCTGCGCCTCGGAGAGACGGCCCGCGGCCGCCGTGAGCCGGTGCCAGTCCGAGGAGCTGAGGAAGCCCGTGCGCACCGCCTGTGCGTCCACCTTGGCTTCCGAGCAGAGCATGCGCTGCACGAGCTGCTGCGAGGACATCTCGAGGCTCAGCACGAGCACCTTGCCGCGCAGGGCGACGCCCACGTACTGGGCGATGTTGAGCGCGAAGGCCGTCTTGCCCATGCTCGGCCGGCCCGCGATGATGATGAAGTCCGACGGCTGGAACCCCGACGTCTCCAGGTCGAGCTTCTCGAATCCGGTGGCGACGCCGGTGACGTGCTCCTTGCGCTCGTAGAGCCGCTCGATGTACTCGAACGTGTTCTTGAGGATCTTGCCCACCGGCAGCGCGCTGCCCTCCAGGCGCCGCTCCGCGAGGCTGAAGATCTTCCGCTCCGCATCGTCGACGAGCGACTGCACGTCCTCCTTGGCATCGAACGCCTGCGTGATGATCGAGGTCGACGTCTGGATGAGCTCGCGCAGCACCGCCATGTCGCGCACGATCTGCGTGTAGGACCCGAGGTGGGCGGCGATGGAGGCCTGCTCCACGAGGAGGGCGAGGGCCGTGGGCCCGCCCACGAACTGCAGCTGGTCGGTGCGCCGCAGCTCCTCGCTGAGCGTGATGAGGTCCACGGGCTCGCTGCGATCGAAGAGTCTGAGGATCGTCTCGTAGAGGGCGCGGTGCGCCTCGGTGTAAAAATCCGACGAGCGGAGGACCTCGATCACGCGCGGCAGCGAGTCGCGCCCTTCGAGCAGGATGGCGCCGAGCACGGCCCGCTCGGCATCCAGGTTGTGGGGGGGAATCCTCGAGGGGACTTCCAACGGGCTCACGCGCGGCGACCACGACGAATCATTCCTAATGATCCTCGGACGTCCGAGCCGTGGGCGTCAAACAAAAAACGCGCGCTCACCGTCGATTTCTGCGTACATCCTGTGGACAGCGTGTGGACAAGGGTGGACACGGTGTGCACAGAAACAGCGACCCCCGAGAGTCATCTCTCGGAGGTCTGGTGACGGCTGCGCCGGCGCGTGGAACGCTACTCGCGGACGACACTTACCTTGAGCGTGGCCGTGACTTCCGGGTGCAGCCGGATGGATACGCTCGTCTCGCCGAGGCTCTTGATCGGCTCCTCGAGATGCAGGCGCTTGCGCTCGATCTTGACGCCGTTGCGGTCGAGAAACTCGACCATGTCCTGGGTGGTCACGGAGCCGAAGAGCTTGCCCTCTTCGGACGCCTGCCGCCGGTCCTCGAAGGTGAGCGCCTCGATGCGCGCGCGAAGCGCCTCCGCGTCATCCTTCACGCGGTCGGCCTTCGCCTGCTGCTGGTTCTTGATGGACTGGAGGTTTTTCATGTTGCCGGCGGTGGCGTGTAGCGCGAGCTTCTTCGGGATGAGGAAGTTGCGCGCGTAGCCGTCCGAGACGTCGCGCACCTCGCCGCGCCGCCCCACCTTGTTGACGTCGTCGAGCAGGATGATCTTCATGGCCTGTCTTAGTCCGTGGCCACGTACGGCAGCAGGGCCACCGTGCGGGCGCGCTTGATGGCGTGCGTGAGGTCGCGCTGGTGGCGCGCGCAGCTGCCGGAGATACGACGCGGAATGATCTTGCCGCGCTCGGTGACGAGGCTGCGCAGCCGGCGCACGTCCTTGTAATCGACGAAGTCGACTTTGTCCGCGCAGAACTTACAGACTTTCCGCCGGCCGAACCGGCGGCGCTTCATGGGCTTCTGGGCACTCGGGGGAATGGCTGTTCTCCTTGTCGTCGTCTAGAACGGGACGTCGTCGTCGGGGCCGCCGCCGGAGACCGGCGCTTCGTCGGCGAAGGGCGCGACAGCGACGGGGGCACCTGGGCTACCACCGCGGCTGCCTTTGGTGCGGCTCATGAACTGGACGCGCTCGGCCACCACTTCCGTGACCGTCCGCTTCTGGCCGTCCTTGGCTTCCCAATCGCGCGTCTGCAACCGGCCTTCCACGAAGACCTCGCTGCCCTTGTCGAGATACTCGCCGCAGCTCTCGGCCTGCTTGCCCCACACGACGACGTTGAGGAAGCACACTTCGTCGCGCTTCTCGCCGGTCTGCGTCGTGTAGTTCCGGTTCACCGCCATCCGCATGTCGGCCACGGCGGTGCCGCTGGGCGTGTAGCGCAGCTCCGGGGCTTTCGTCAGGTTGCCGATCAGGAGCACCTTGTTCAGGCTCGCCATCAAACGACCTCCTCTACCACCGCCTCAGGAGTTTTCGCCGACCGAGCCTTCTTGCGGGCCGGGACCCGCGTGGACATGAAGCGCAGCACCTGCTCGTTCAGACGCAGCTGCCGCTCGAATTCCTTGATCGTGGAAGGCTCGGCAGAGACCTCGAAGATCGCGTACGTGCCTTCGCGCTGCTTGGCGATGTCGTACGCGAGCCGGCGCTTCCCCCAGTTTTCGACCTTGGTGATCTCGGCGCCGAGGGACTTCACCTGCTCCTCGAGCTGCGTGAGCAGCGTGGCGACGTCTTCGTCCGTCGGACGCGGATCGACGATCACGAGTATTTCGTAGGGTTTCAGTGAACTCACCACCCCTCGGGCCCGAAGGGCCGCAATGAACTTCTCCGCATGAACCTTCCTGTTCGAAGCGCTTAACGGTATCAGACATCCCAGGACCAGGCAAGGTCAACGCCCGAAAAATGATACGGCCCGAGCCGGTTTCCCGACCCGGGCCGCCCGCCGGCGCATCGCGCCGACTTGAACTCGAAAAAGCACACGAGTGCGTTCTACTTATTGTTGAAGAAGAGGGGGGCTGGACGGCCCCCCTCTTCTTCTGCTTCCGTGACCGCACTGCTTCCGCCCCGGCGCGTGTGAGCACGCCGGAGCGGGTTTTGTTTCCTAGTACATGTCCCCGTGCGGCATGGCGGGGGCGCCGCCGCCCGCGGACTTCTCTTCGGGGATGTCCGTGATGATCGCTTCCGTGGTGAGCAGGAGCGAGGCGATGGACGCTGCGTTCTGCAGGGCCACGCGCTCGACCTTGGCGGGATCGATGATGCCCGCCTGGATCATGTCGACGTACTCGTTGGTGTCGGCGTCGAAGCCGCGCGTGAGCACGGTCTCCGCCTTCACCTTCTCGACGATCACGCTGCCCTCGAGGCCGGCGTTCTCGACGATCTGGCGGATGGGCTCTTCGAGGGCGCGGCGCACGATCATCGCGCCCACCTTCTCGTCACCCTCGAGCTTCTTGAGGAGCGGCTCGATGGCCTTCGAGGCACGGAGCAGCGCGACGCCGCCACCGGGCACGATGCCTTCCTCGACCGCCGCGCGCGTGGCGTTGAGCGCATCTTCCACGCGGGCCTTCTTCTCCTTCATCGCCGTCTCGGTGGCGGCGCCGACCTTGATGACTGCCACGCCGCCGGCGAGCTTCGCCAGCCGCTCCTGCAGCTTCTCGCGGTCGTAGTCGCTCGTCGTCTCCTCGATCTGGGCGCGGATCTGCTTGATGCGCCCCTCGATGGCGGACGACTTGCCGGCGCCCTCGACGAGCGTGGTGTTGTCCTTGTCCACGACCACCTTCTTCGCCTTACCGAGATCCTCGAGCTTGATGTTCTCGAGCTTGATGCCGAGGTCTTCCGTGATGGCCTTGCCGCCCGTGAGGGTGGCGATGTCCTCGAGCATGGCCTTGCGGCGGTCGCCGAAGCCCGGCGCCTTCACGGCGCAGGTGTGCAGCGTGCCCCGCAGCTTGTTGACGACCAGCGTCGCGAGCGCCTCACCCTCGACGTCCTCGGCGATGATGAGGAAGGGCTTGCCGGAGCGCGCCACCTGCTCGAGCAGCGGCAGCATGTCCTTCATCACGCTGATCTTCTTCTCGTGGATGAGCACGAGCGCGTCCTCGAGGACGACTTCCATCCGCTCCGCGTCCGTCACGAAGTACGGTGACAGGTAGCCGCGGTCGAACTGCATGCCCTCGACCACGTCGAGCACCGTCTCCGCCGACTTCGACTCCTCGACGGTGATGACGCCGTCCTTGCCGACCTTCTCCATGGCTTCCGCGATCAGGGTGCCGATCGTCTTGTCGTTGTTCGACGCGATGGTGGCGACCTGTGCGATTTCCTTCTTGTCCTTGGTCGACTTGGAGAGCTTCTTGAGCTCTTCCGTCACAGCGTCGACCGCCTGCTCGATGCCCCGCTTGAGGCCCATCGGGTTGGCGCCCGCGGTGACGTTCTTCAGACCCTTGCGGAAGATGGCCTGGGCGAGCACGGTGGCCGTGGTGGTGCCGTCACCCGCGATGTCGGAGGTCTTGGACGCGACTTCCTTCAGCATCTGGGCGCCCATGTCCTCGTAGGGGTCCTTGAGCTCGATCTCCTTGGCGACGGTGACGCCGTCCTTGGTGATCGTGGGGCTGCCGAACTTCTTGTCGAGGACGACGTTGCGGCCCTTGGGGCCCAGGGTCGCCTTGACGGCGGCGGCCATAATGTTCACGCCACGGAGCAGGGCACTCCGGGCTTCTTCGTCGAATTTCAGCTGCTTCGGCATGGATCGCTTCCCTCCTTGGGAATTGTTCGGTAGATGGTGTTACTCGAGGATGGCGAGAACGTCTTCTTCACGGAGGATCAGGAAGTCGTCCCCGTCGATCTTCACTTCGTTGCCGGAGTACTTTCCGAAGAGGATGCGGTCACCCGTCTTCACGTCGAGCGGGATCCGCTTGCCGTCGTCCGCCACCTTACCGTTGCCGGCGGCGACGACCTTGCCCCGCTGGGGCTTTTCCTTCGCGGTGTCCGGGATGATGATCCCGCCGATCTTCTCCTCGCCGCTGTCGTCCTCGCGCTTGACGAGGATGCGGTCGTGTAGGGGGCGTACTTTCATGTTCCCTTTGCCTCCGTGATGTGTGGTAGACGCTTGCTCGGGTCTGGTCGCGGTCTTTGTCACCATGGGCGCCTCACTTAGGTATTAGCACTCGTTGTTAGCGAGTGCTAATATAGCCGCGCTTCTGCGGCAGATCAAGAGAAAAATCAGGGGGCACGGAATGGCAAAAAGCGTTTTTATTTCAAATGTTTTGCCCCAAGAGGCACGGGAGCTCATCCCCAAGGAGATCGCCGTCGACTTCAACGATTCCGACACTCCGATCACCAAAGCCGAGCTCATCCGGCGGCTGCGGGGTACGGATGGCCTCATCTGCCACATCATCAGCACCGTCGATGACGAGGTGCTGGCCGCGGCCCCCACGCTCAAGGTCGTCTCCAACGTCGCCGTGGGCTTCAACAACATCGACGTGGCCGCCGCGCGCAAGCGCTCCATCGTGGTGACGAACACGCCCGACGTCCTCACGGAGACGACCGCGGTCTTCGCGTGGGCGCTGCTCATGGCCGCTGCCCGTCGCGTGGTGGAAGCGGACGCTTTCGTCCGCGGCGGCCAGTGGCAGCGGTGGCAGTGGGACCTGCTGTGGGGTCAGGACGTCTACGGCAAGACGCTGGGTATCCTCGGATTCGGCCGCATCGGCCGCGCGGTGGCCCGGCGCGCCCGCGGCTTCAACATGCGCGTGCTCTATCACGACACGGTGCGGTGTGAGGCGGCGGTGGAGCGTGAGGTGGGCGCGACCTACGCGGATGCGGAGACCGTCCTGCGCGAGTCCGACTTCGTGAGCCTGCACACCCTGTTCGTCCCCGAGACGCGCCACCTGATCAACGAGCGCACGCTGCGCCACATGAAGAAGACCGCCATCCTCGTCAACGCCGCACGCGGCCCTATCGTGGATGAGGCCGCGCTGGTGCGCGCGCTGTCGGAAGGCTGGATCGCAGGCGCCGGCCTCGACGTCTTCGAGGAGGAGCCCAAGGTTCATCCCGGCCTGCTGCCGCTCAGGAACGTCGTGCTCGCGCCGCACATTGCGAGCGCCTCCTTCGACACGCGTCTGGCCATGGCGACCCTCGCCGTGCGCAACTGCCTGGCGGTGCTCGATGGAAAGCCGGCGATCACTCCGGTGTCGTGAGCGCGCCCGTCCCTCCCCTTCTCGCGCTCACCCGCGTCTCGAAGCGCTTCGCCCCCGACCGGCCGGCCGCCGTGGACGGCCTGTCGTTCACGCTCGAACGCGGCCAGATCCTGGCCCTCCTCGGCCCCTCGGGTTGCGGCAAGACCACGACGCTGCGGTTGATCGCGGGCTTCGAGGCCCTCGACGAGGGGCAGGTGTCGATCGCGGGCAGCGTGATGGCAAGCGCGGGGGGCACGGGCGTGCCACCGGAGGAGCGCGGGGTGGGCGTGGTCTTTCAGGACTACGCGCTCTTCCCCCATCTCACGGTGGAGGACAACGTCGCCTTCGGTCTGCGCCGCCGTCCGCGCACGGAGCGGGGGATCCGGGTGCGCCAGATCCTCGACCTCGTCGGCCTCACCGATTTCGCACGGCGCTTTCCGCACGAGCTGTCGGGCGGACAGCAGCAGCGAGTGGCCGCCGCGCGCGCGCTCGCCCCCGCGCCCGCCCTCATCCTGCTCGACGAGCCCTTCTCGAACCTGGACGCCGATCTACGAGCGCAGATGCGTGACGAGGTGGAGAAGGTCCTGCGCGCCACGAACACGACCGCCATCTTCGTCACCCACGACCAGGAGGAAGCGTTCACGATCGCCGACCAGGTGGGCGTGCTCAACCGAGGTCGGCTCGAGCAGCTGGGACCACCGGAGACGATCTACCACCACCCCGCCACGCCCTTCGTCGCCGAGTTCGTGGGAGCCGCCGACTTCCTGCCCGGGCTCGTGACGTCGGGGGGGATCGTGACCGAGATCGGCACCTTCGGTAACGTGGAGGGGCGGGAGCCCGGGGAGAAGGTCAAGGTGATGATCCGGCCCGACGACGTCACCTTCGTGCCCGATGCCTCCGGGGACGCGGTGATCGTGCGGCGCGACTTCCGCGGGCCGGAGACGCTCTACTCGCTCGCCCTGCCCTCCGGCCACCGCGTGCATTCCTCGCAGCCCTCGTCGTCCGCCTTCGTCAAGGGGACGCGCGTGCGCCCGGAAGCCCACGTCCTCCACGTCGTGACCTTCCCGGAGACCTAGCCTCCCGGAGCGTCCTCGCCGCTCGAGCGGCCGTCATGGCGGGCGGCCGCGTCCAGGACGGCGCGCACCAGGAGCTCGATGTCGACGGGCTTCGCGATGTGCTGCTGATACCCCGCCGTGATAGCGCGGGCACGATCCTCCGGTCTGGCGTACGCGGTGAGGGCGATGGCGGGGGTCTCCCTGCCGCGCTGGAGGTCGAGATCCCGCAGCTTCTTGATGAACACATAGCCGTCTTCGCCGGGCATCCCGACGTCGGCGATCACCACGACCGGCCCGCCGTCTCGCCGCTCCGCGAGCAGATCCAGCGCCTCCGCGCTCGACGTCGCCACCGTCACCTTCGCGCCCAGCCGCTCCATCTCGGCCTGGAGGAAGCCGCGCGCATCGGGCTCGTCGTCAAGGGCGAAAATCGTGAGACCGGTGAGCGGCGCCGTCCACTCCGTGTGTGGTACGCCGTTACCGGCGTCGACGCGCTGCGCCGACGTGCGGCCTTTGCTCGTCGGCAATTCCACCCAGAACTTCGTGCCGCGGCCGATGCCTTCGCTGTCGACCCCGACGGTGCCCCCGTGGAGCTCGACGAGATGGCGCACGAGCGCCAGGCCGAGCCCGAGGCCGCCGTGACGCCGGGTGGTGGAGGGATCGGCCTGGCGAAAGCGCTCGAAGACGTGCGGCAGGAACTCGGGCGTGATGCCCATCCCGCTGTCAGCCACCGTCAACACGATGCCGCCGGGCGTGCGGTCCAGGCGGACGTCGACGGTGCCACCCGAGTCCGTGAACTTCACCGCGTTCGACAGAAGGTTCCAGACCACCTGCTGAAGGCGGTCGCCGTCGCCGTCGATGCGCGGCAGCCCGTGCTGCAGGTGCGTGTGGATGGCCACCCCCTTCACGGCGGCCACAGGGGCGATGACGTCGACAGCCCCCAGCACGGGCATGAGGGGATCGATGGGCATGAGGTCCAGCCGAAGCCTGCCGGTGGTGATGCGCGACATGTCGAGCAGGTCCTCGATGAGCCGCACCTGCGCCACCGCGTTACGTTCGATCACTTCCAGCGCCCGCATCACGGTGGGATCCTCGCGCTTGGTGCCGCGCAGGATGCGCGTCCATCCCAGGATCGAGTTGAGCGGGGTGCGCAGCTCGTGCGAGAGCGTGGCGAGGAACTCGTCCTTCGTGCGCACCGCCTCCTCGGCGGTGGCGCGGGCGGCGTCGAGGGCCGCGATCCGGCTGCGCAGCTCGTCCTCGCGCACGAGGCGCTCGGTGACGTCGTCGATGACGGTGATGGTGCCTGCGATGCGGCCGCCGCTGACGAGAGGCGCGATGCGCGCGCTCTGCGGCATGTGCTGGAACGCCGGCACGCGCGAGCGCAAGGGCAGCAGGTAGCCATGCAGTCCCTGCGCCACCACCCGCACCCGGCCCGCGAGCGCATCCGCGTAGTGCTGGTCGAACCCGCGCGCGGTGAGGTCGGGCCACACCTCGGTGATCCGGCGACCGATGACGTCGCCGGCGCGACGGCCGCTGTGGACTTCCAGCCAGTGATTCCAGCTCACCACGTGGAGATTCGTGTCCGTGGTCATGATGCCCTGCACGGCGAGGTCGTCGAACCACCGCAGCATCGCATCCGAGAGCATCGAGGCGTGCTCGGGACGGCTCACAGGACGTGCCCCTGCTCCTGCTGCCACACCTCCACCGCGTGAAGAAGGCGGTCGAGCGACGACACGCCCAGCATGATGACGAGATACCCGCTCAGCGAGTTGTCGCGCAGGCGGAAGGCCGCGTGGACGACGAGGGCGTAGCGGAGCTCCTCGTGCTCGATGGTGAGCGAGTCGAGGACCATCCCCAGCGTCTCCAGCGTGAGGCGGGGGACGGAGAAGGACACCTGGACCTTGAGGAGGTTGCCGAACATCCCGAGGCAGGCGTTGAGCAGGATGTTGCCGACCTCCGTGATGACTTCCTGACCGGAGGCGTCCATCGCCAGTGGCAGCGGCATCTCGTCCGTGAGCAGCTGCTTGATCAACGCCGCCCCCGCCGTATCGAGGACGAGCAGCGCATCCCCCGCCACCGGCCCCGAGAACACCTGGTGCACGGTGGCGATATCCCCGCGCACGACTCTGCCGAGGGCCGCGTTCACTTCGTTCATCGGATGGATGGCGACCTGCGGCACCTCCAGCAGCACGCGGTGCCCCGTGATCCGCGACAGGGAGGCGGCGGCGCGGCCGAAGCCGATGTTGATGAGCTCGGTCAACGCGTCCCGCTGGAACTCCGTCAGCTCCATGCCCGGCCTCCGGCGAGGACGGTCTCGAGCGTGCGCAGCACTTCCCGCTCGTCGACGGGCTTGTTCAGGAAGGCCGCTGCTCCCGCCGCTTCCGCGGCCTCCCGTGACGGCGTCTGGATGTCGGCGGAGATCACCACCACCCGGGCCTCGGGATCCAGCTCCCGAAGCTTGGTGAGGACGTCGAGCCCGTACATGCCCGTCATCACCAGGTCCAGGAAGACGACGTCCGGCTTGTCGACGAAGTAGCGCTCGAGCGCCGCCATGCCGTCCGGCGCTTCGCTGACGGTGAAGCCGGCGCGCTCCAGGATGTTGCGGAGGTTTCGCCGCGTGAGGCCCGAATCGTCGATGACGAGCACGCTCTTGCTCATAGACGCTCCAAGATCGCCGGCGCCAGGCCACTGAGGCTCACGCTGACGTCACTCAATCCCGCCTCGACCACGGCGCGCGGCATGCCGTAGACGACGCAACTCTCTTCAGCCTCCGTTAATACCATGCCGCCCTGCGCTTTGATCCAGGCGGCCCCCTCCCTGCCGTCCGAGCCCATCCCCGTCATCACGACGCCCAGCACGCGCCCGCCGAAGGTCTCCGCGGCCGACTTGAAGAGCTGATCCACGGACGGACGATGCAGCGAGCCCACCGGCTGCACGTCCAGGTGCGTGCGCACACGCCCGTCGGCCTCCCGACGGAACGTGAGGTGACGTCCGGCGGGCGCGATGAGCACGCAGCCGGCCACCACCTCGTCGCCTTCCCGTGCCTCCGCCACGTGCAGCGGCGACATCTCGTCCAGCTTCTGCGCGTACAGCTCCGTGTAACCCACCGGCATGTGCAGGACGACGGCCATCGGCACCGGGAAGTCCGACGGCAGCGCGGGGATCACGACCTTCAGTCCCTGCGGCCCCCCCGTGGACACGCCGAGCACAACGATCTCCACCCGGCCCGTGGCCCGCGGCGCCTGTGGACGCTTGGGCGCGCCATTCGTCGCCGCCACCGGCGGCAGCGACGTCACGGACGCGGTGGAAGCGGCCTTGACCTTCGCCATGAGATCGTCCCCGATGTCGAGCAGCCGCTCGTCGGCAAGCGCGGTCGGCTTCTGCACGAAGTCGACCGCGCCCGCGTCGAGAGCGCTCAGCACCTGCTCGCCGTTGCTGCTGGCGACGCTGATGATCACGATGGGCACGGGGCGGCGCGCCATCTGCGCGCGCACGAAGGCGACGCCGTCCATGACGGGCATGGTGATGTCGCACGTCACCACGTCGGGTCTGAGCTCTTCGGCCATCTCCAGCGCTTCCGCGCCGTCACGCGCGACGCCGATGACGTCGATGAAGGGGCTGCGCGACAGCAGCTGCCGCACCATTTTCCGCACGTAGGCGGAATCGTCCACGACCAGCACCCGGATGACGGCAGCAGTCACCGCCTCAGCTCCGCGGACGGAGGACATAGATGAAGGCTCCGCCGATCTCTTCGAGCTCGAAGTCCGACGGGATGCGCAGCAGCGACTCAGAGGCGCCCACACAGAGGTAGCCGGGAGACGACATGTGCTCCGCGAAGAGCTGCACCGTGTGCCGGATGCTCTTCTCCGAGAAGTAGATGAAGAGGTTGCGGCAGAGCAGGATGGGCACCCGCGCGCGTGGCGCCGCCGCCGCACGGTCCATGACGTTCACGGTGCTCCACGTGACGCGGCGGTGCAGCTCCGGCGCCACCTCCCACGCGTCGTCCCGTCGGGTGAAATACCGGTCCTTGAGACGCGGCGGCAGATTCCGGAAGGCGCGCTCGCGGTAGAGCCCCCGCTGCGCCTTGGCGATGCCGGCCGCGCTCGCATCGCTGCCGTGAATCTCGATGGGAGCGCGCGCGAACCAGTCCGCCTCGTCCAGGGCCATGGCCAGCGTGAGTGGCTCTTCCCCCGTCGCTCACGGCACGCTCCAGATGCGCAGTGGCTGCCCGCCGAGCGCCTTCACCTGAAGCGGCACCACCACGTCGACGAGGGCCTTGATCTGATCGATCTCGCGCCAGAAGTACGTCTCGGGCACGGCGAGCGCGTCGAGCACGCGCCCCCACTCGGCGGCGGCGGCGTCGTCGTACTTGAGCAGGTAGTAATAGTCCAGGACGGAGCGGAACCCGCGCGCCTGGACGAGCGGCTTGAGCTTGTCCATGAGCTGGGGAAGACGGTCGTCGTCGAAGAACTGGCCCGTCGTCTCGTGAATGAGGTCGCGCAGGAGCGCCACCATCGTCGTCGCCGACTCGAGGGGCTGCGCCTCCGCACGCACGGGCGCGATGCTCACGAGCCCCCCTCTCTGCCGCCATTGGAGGCGCGGGCGGGCGGGCACGACGCCAGCAGGCGCCGCGCCGCCGACGCGAGGTCGGCGTTCGCAGAGGCGGCGCACGCGATCAGCGTCGTGCGCGCCTGCGCGCCGCCGATGGCGCCGAGCGCGTCGACGGCCGCGATGGCGACGTGCGGCGTGGCCGACTCGGTGGCCAGGCGCGCGAGCGTGTCCGCCGCCGGCGCGTGGCGGTGATGGCCGAGTGATCGCGCCGCGAAATACCGCACCCACGGATTGGAATCAGCGAGCGCCTCGGTGAGTGCCGGGCCCACGCCGGGGCCGCCGGCCGAGCGCAGCGCGCGCGCAGCCGCCTCACGCACTCTCCCGCTGCCGCGCGCCAGCGCGCTCAGCACGGTCGGTGTCGCGCGCGGATCGTCGAGGGCGGCCACGGCTTCCACCGCCGCGCTCCGGACGGTTTCGCTGGCGTCGTCGCAGGCGGCGATGACTGCCTCGCAGCACTCGACACAGCGGGAGGCCTCCACGATCCGCACCGCCGACTCTCGCGTGGCAGCGTCCGGCGACTTCAGCAGACGGGTCATCGCGGCGGCGAGGGCGGGATGGCCGAGCGCTGCCACCGCCGTCACCGCCGCCTGGCGTACCGCGGGCTCGTCGTGGCCGAGCAGCGCGAGCAGCGGCTCGAAGGCGAGCGCATCGCCGATCCGCCCCAGGGCCCGGGCCGTCTCGGCGAGCAAGGCGGTCTCCGCCTTGAGCGTGCCCACGAGCCTGGGCGTGGCGCGGCGATCGCCGATGCGCCCGAGGGCGACGACGGCAGCGAGGCGCACGTCGAGGTCGGCGGCCGTGAGCTGCTCGAGCAGGATGTCGACGACAGCCGGCCCGTCAGCGACGAGCGCCTGTAGGGCCTCCTCCCGGGCGTCCGCCTTGCCGAGGAGTCGCGTGAGGGCCCGGTGCGCCGCCGTCCCTTCGAAACAGCCCACCAGGAACGCGAGCGCGCGCGGGGTGGCGACGGGATGGTTGACGGCGTCGAGCACCTGTTGCATTCGCGCCGGCCGCATGGCGGCGCGGACGCCATCGCGGACGCGCTCGCGGCCGCCGGCGGGAGCGCGGTCGTGCACGGCGGCAAGCGCCTGTGCCACCGCCGCCGTGGGCGGCGCCGGCAGATCGAGCAGCGCCACCAGAGGATCCACCACCGCGTCGTCACCGAGCTGGCCCACGGTGTCGATGACGGCCACCTGGAGGATCTCGTCGTCGAGGAGCGGCAACAGCCGGTCCACCACGCCGCCGTCGCCGATGCGCGCGAGCGCATCGAGGGCCGGAAAGGCGAGGAAGAACTCGCGCGTCTGCGCGATGGCGGTGAGCGAGGGCGCCGCTTCCTCGGCGCGGAGCCGACCCAGGGACTCGATGGCGTGGAAGCGGACGTTGTCGTCCGCGTCGGTGAGCGCGCCCAGGAGCGCCGCCGTCGCCCGGGGATCGCGCCGTTGGCCGAGGGCGAGCGCGGCCTGCACGCGCAGGTCGGCGTCGTCCGAGGAGAGCAGCTCCACGAGCGGCGCCACCACGTCGACGTCGGTGGCCGCGAGCAGCTGCAGGGTGGCGCTCACGACGTCGAGGTCCCGGTGGCTCTCCTTCAACGCCGCCAGCACGGAGACGACGAGATCGCGGTCGTTTGGCCCGGGGCCCGCCCCCCTGGCGGCGCGCCCCCCGCGCCACTAGCCCCCCCCCGCGCCCGGCA